>JBHLKB010000259.1:0-4273 GCA_048887205.1 Candidatus Hodarchaeota archaeon | reverse complement strand
TAAATGAATATTTTTTAACAATTAAAGATTGTTATAGTCCTTGGGTTATTTAAATTGAAGAAAAATTAAATAAAAATAAAAAAAAATTAATCTATTTTCTTAAAAACCTTTTCTACTGCTCCACAAACAGGACACTTATCAGGTGGTTTTCCTTCATGTGTATATCCACAAACAGGACATATGTATATATCATTCTTTTCTAAATCTTTACCATTCTCAACTGCTTCAAGAGCAACAGCATATAGTTTGTGGTGAACCTTCTCTACTTCATTAGCATAATTAAAGGTTCGTTCTGCCTCCTTGTTATTTTCATTCTTTGCAGCTTCAAGGAACTCGGGATACATTTTGGTAAATTCATAATGTTCACCCTCAATTGCAGCTTTTATATTTTCTTTTGTAGATTTAATTCCTCCAAGAACTCTAAGGTGATTATGAGCATGTACAGTTTCTGCGGCTGCTGCGGCTCTAAACATTTTTGCTACTTGAGGGAATCCTTCCTTATCTGCCTTCTCAGCAAAAGCCAAGTATTTACGATTTGCTTGAGATTCTCCTGCAAATGCTGTTTTTAGACCTTCTTCTGTTTTTGACATATATTTTTCACTTTCTAAAAATTTATATTTGAAAATTATATTTAGGTATTTTTTAACTTAGTTTTTATAGATCATAAATTTTCTTAGAAATTTTATGATTTCCAAGTTTTAATTAAGGCATTAATATTTAAATTCATAAACAATTGAATTTAAATCCAAATTATTTTTCATTTAATGCTAATTTGAAAGCATTCTTTTAACAGATTCTACAATTCGAGTTAAAAAATGTTCTGCCATTCCAAATTTTACGTGTGAATCAAAAACTAAAATTATAAAATATTTATTTTGAACATATTCTGAAAAAATGAATCTTTTATCCTTGAATGTATAAAATAATTTTAAAATAGAATTATTATAGATTTTCACACGGAATTCGACTTCTTTTAAAAAATCTTTCATATCTAATTTATTATATGATGAAAATATCACTTTTCCTCTATCAGTTAAAAGAATTGTCCCTTCAATTTCGTTAATAGATAATATTTCTTTCATATATTCTAAAATATGTTCTTCGATTTTTAAGTCATATTCGTTACTGAGTGTATCATCAATAATATTATCTAGAATTTCATTTAATTCACTATCATAAACAATTTCTGAATTGATATTAACATTCTTTTTTCTTATATAAGTGGTAAGCCGTTTATTAATCTTTGAAACAAATTCTTCCAAAAATTTCTCGTTTTCAATTGTATCACATAAAAAATTATAATTTAAATATCCTTTCTCAAAAATAACAAATTTAACATCACCCATTTCTATGGTTTTAAATTGTTTACCAATCATTTCTTTAGAAAAAGACATTAAAGCTGTAATGAATGGTGATACTAAATTTTTATCTACTCTAAAATACTCTGTAAAGCTTTTACCATAAAAACAGATTCCAGATCTATTAAATATAAATAAATTGTGAATATTCGTGTTATCATAAGATCGCTTGATCTTTTTTGGCAAAGGTATTTGGTTTTTAATACCCATGATATAATTATTAAAAAACAACTATAAAAAGCACAAACTTTTAAGATTTAAACTGATTAAAAGTATTTTTACTGTTTATTTCAGTCGCCCAGACTTGAACACCTTTGAAGTTTAATTTAAATGGAAGTATTTGAAATCCTTCCTCTACTATTTTTCTCTTTAGTCCATATTCAAAACCTATTCCTGCTAAGATTGTAGCTGATCCACCCCCTCCAGCTCCATTTAATTTAAATCCAATTGCACCATATTTTTTTGCCAATTGTTCAATTTTATTAATGATTGGATTAATCATTAATGGATGTAATTTCTTTTGAGCATTCCAGTTTCTTTTCATAATTTTACCAATTAAATCAAGGTTTTTAGAATATATAGCATCTCTCATTTCAAAAGCACATTTTTTCATTATTTCAAAAGATTTAATAGTCGTACTATCTCCTTGCTTGTAATTTTTTATTACTGCTTTATGCATTTCATTTGAGCTTCTTGAGCTTAAATACACAAGAATTAATTGATTTTCAAGTTCACATATCCTATTATCATCGAGCTTTATAGGAAAAATACTTGCATATGGATAATCAATTTCCATGAAATTAATTCCACCTAAAGCCGCAGCATATTGATCTTGAATACCACTCTCCAATTTTAATTCTTCAATCTCAAGCTTATGAGCTAAGCTCGCAATTTCCTCTGGTGTTAAATTCTTATTAGAAAAATGAGCTAATGCAGCAATTAAAGCCACCGCTAAACTTGCGCTTGTACCTGTCCCACAACTGGGAGGAGCATCAGTTCTAACATAAATATTCATTCCATTTTTAATATTCATACTTTTTATTGCTGCTTTTAGCAAATCTAAATTCCCATCATACCTTATATCACGAAAATCCTTAATCTCTGCTTTTAATTCAAGATTCTCTGAAATAATGTTTATTTTGTTTTTGTTAGTTGGCACTATCCTAACATAACTATAAAGATCCACACAAATATTGAAAACAGCACCTTTTGGATAAAACCAAGTGTCTGTCCACCCTCCAATATCACATATGCGAACAGGAGCTCTTGAATAAATTATATTCTTCAATTTTTTTTCCTAATCTGAATTTATTTTTTTGATTACAAATTAAAAACTTTCTTGTTTTGTACGGTGTTCTATAAAAAGATTAGTTATACGAGTGAATAGGATATTTGAAATTGGAAAAAAAATAATCCATAAGATTAATCCAAGTACTTTTGTATTATATGATTTTCTTTTTACATTTATAATCTTCGGAATTCTGTAATAAATTAATTTTTTTTCATTTTTTTCGCCACTCACTATACCCTTTCTATTATAACCTTGTTGGAATTTATTCTGTCTTTTAGGAGATCGAAAATCTCTGTAAATCCAGATAAACCAACCAGCAAAAAAATCTTTTGAATTAATAGTTCTAATTGTATAATCAATCAGTTGTAATTGCTTTTCCTCACTATATTTTAGTGGATTTTTTTTGTTAGTATGGAACCCGTATTTTGCTCCTGCTCCAAATTCTGTATAAATCCATGGCTTATTAAAAATTGGTGTCCTTATTAAATCCATTACTAAATTAATCATCTTTTCATGTCCAAAGTACCAACCAAAATAACTATTTATGGTAGCAACATCGGTAGAAATTCTTGTTAAATCAGGGATTAATTTTCGTGAAACAACTGTAACAATTCTACTATTATCAATTTCTCTTGCTAAACTTATTAAGGACTTGATAAATTTAGAACAAGCTCTTTGATGTAATGGAACTTCATTTCCCACACTCCACCAAATAACCGAAGGGTGATTAATATCTCGCCATATGAGTTCCCTCAACATATTTGCTGCTTGGTTATATGTATAAGGATTTTTATAATCACAGGACCAATATACAGGAATTTCTTCAAGTATTAAGATTCCTAACTTATCTGCTATATCAATTAAATCCTCATCATGAGAATAATGAGCTGTTCGAATAGCATTAAATCCAAGAGATTTAAAGTTCTCTATATCTTCCCTTCGATTTTCATATAGAATAGTTCTCCCATATGGCATATACTCTTCATGTAAACTAGCGCCTTTCAAATAAATTTTTTCTTTATTTAAATATAAATGAATTCCGTTGATCTCAATTTGTCTAATACCAAAATAGGCATCAAAAATTAATGAATGTTCTTGTTTAGAGGAATTATCAAATATTTTTAAATAATATAAATTAGGGGTATTTGGAGACCATAACTTAGGATTATTTATTGTTAACTTAATAATTCCTTTCCCTGAGCTTTTATAAACAGTTCCTTCGTACAAAATATCTGTTTTAAAGGAATCCAATATTTGCCATTTTAATGAAATATTTCCAATGATATTATATAAAACATCAACAATACTTTTTTTTTTGTGGTTAAGGTTGTTTTTATGACAACATCCTCCAATCTATTTTTATTTAAAATCATTAAATCGATATCACGATAGATTCCTCCCCAATTAAACCAATCAAAGAAAAGAGAAGGTATTCGATAACTCATCCTTATATTTTCAATTCGTACAACAAGAAAATTATTTTTTGCTTTAATTATTTTATTCATATTAAAAGCAAATGGAGTAAATCCTCCATTATGTACACCAAGAAAGCTTCCGTTTAACCAGACTTTTGTATTATAATTAGCACCTTTAAATCTAATTTGATAATCAAAATTCCTGTTAT
>JBHLKB010000258.1:0-4291 GCA_048887205.1 Candidatus Hodarchaeota archaeon | reverse complement strand
TCGACGCTTATTTGCGTCTCGTAAGGCAAGAGTCACCATTTCATTAATAGAAAAATTAACGCGTTAGCTTTATTTATTAAAATTTAAAAAAGATATTTTGAATTTTTTCTTTAAATTGAACCATTTAAGACTATATTTAATATTAAAATTGAGTGATAAAAATCGTCATAGTCTTTGGTAAAATTAAAGATCTCGAGGAAGTAA
Organism: Candidatus Hodarchaeota archaeon; assembly: GCA_048887205.1. Taxonomy (GTDB): domain Archaea; phylum Asgardarchaeota; class Lokiarchaeia; order Sigyniarchaeales; family SOKP01; genus Loki-b32. The sequence goes on along the minus strand of JBHLKB010000258.1, from coordinate 4,087 downwards.
AACAAGAATCTCAAAAAGTAACTTGTCCAGTGTGTCGGCTAATTATATTTTTGGGAGTAGAAATTAATATCTTAAACAAGCTAAATTCAAATATTTATTTTCCGCACATTCATCTACATGGAGATCCGCTTCATGCCCTTATTTGTTATATCAATTCAGAATTAAAGTTAAGAAATATAGGAGTTATAAAAAGTATCGAAATTTCCAGAGATTCGCAGACGTTTGCCCAGTTAATGAAAAAATGGACAAATCCATATTAATGGGTGATATCCATAACATTAACAGATTTTACGGATAAAGCTAAAGAGAAAGAGATAGATATTAATAAAGATAAAGAGATATTCAAATTTATTAATGATAAACGAATTTTACGGGTACTTTTTGAAGGTAGAATATTTGAGTTACGCGATATACAAAAAGAAGCCATAAAAAAAGGATTATTTTTCAGGAAATCATTTTTAGTTTGCGCTCCTTCTGGAAGTGGAAAGACCTTAATAGGGGAAGTATGTGCGTTTAATAATTTATTTCAAAAATTTGGTAATTCAATATATTTGGTCCCTTATAAAGCACTTGCCACAGAAAAGTATTTCCACTTTAAAAAAAATTATAGTAGATTTGGGGTTAAAATAGAATTATCAATCGGTGATTACGATGTTGATGACTCGAAGTTGGAAAAAGCAGATCTCATTGTTACAACTTATGAAAAGATGGATTCAATACTCAGGAATTTCTATGATAAAGAATGGATTTTTGATATTTCTACTGTAATTATTGATGAGATTCATATTCTTAGTGAATCAGAAAGAGGACCACGATTAGAATCCTTAATTGTCAGATTAAATGAATTTTTACATAATCCTCAACTAATTGGATTATCAGCAACCATCGCAAATCCAGAATTCTTCAATTCTTGGTTATCATCTTTGGGAAACAAAACTACATTAATTAAATCGGATGATCGCCCTGTACCTCTTCATTATAAAATTGAAATCACACAAAACAAAGATTCTACCATAAAGAGTTTTGTAAAAACTACCTTAGAAAAAAATGGTCAAGTGCTTATTTTTGTCACTAGACGAAAAGGGGCACATCAATCAGCCGAAAGTCTTAAAAAACTTGTTAAGAAGTTTCTGGAAAGTCATGAATTAAATATATGTAAATCACTTGAAAAAAGATTAAGCTCCATTAAAGGAGGTCATCGTGACTTACAGAAGTTAATTAAATCAGGAGTTGCATTTCATCATGCAGGATTACTTCCAAAAGAAAGAAAGTTAATCGAAGATAATTTTAGAAAAAGAATTATTAAAGTAGTTTGTTGTACAACAACTTTATCGGCTGGCATAAATACTCCTGCTCGTACCGTTATTCTAAAAGACTTCAAGAAATACGTAACCTCTGGATATAATATTAAAAATTTCTCTGGATATTTTGAGAACGGAGATGGTTTTTCTTATTTCAAACCATTTTCTGCAAATGAAGTATTCCAAATTTTAGGAAGAGCAGGTCGACCTGGACTTGATTCAGTAGGATATGGCATTATCCTTACGTCCAATATAGAAGAGAAAATATGGGTTGAAGAACATTTTTTTGAGAATCGTTCTCTCAATAGAAGGTTAGTACCGAAATATAATGATTTAATATCAGGATTAAACAAAATAAATACCCTCAAAGAACAGGTATTATTAAGAATATACGAAGAAAAGTATATCACATTAGAGAAATTAAAAGAATTTTTTGAGAAGACTTATTTCTGGTACGGAATAAAGCATAAAATGAAGAAACAAAAAATTCCAATTGAACAATTATTAATGATAGAAGAGATTACGCCAATAAATATTTTAAAACTCCATGCTGATGCTAAGAAAGTGAAAACATTGGGAGAAAACAAATATTCCATAAAACTAACTAAATTTAATGAATCCAATATTTCTGGATATATCAAAACCTCATTTGGAGTTTATTTTTGCCAGTTTGATATTGAAACAGGAATTCATTGCACATGTGGATTTCAAAATGGGATTTCTGATTATTTTATTTATGACAAGTTTTCCTTTGAGTTTTGTGATCATATAACTTCATTTCTATTGTATTTAATCCAACTTCCTGATGTAAACTTTCAAAAGTATGTTGATTCTATCATCCCAAAATCTGTCAAGAATCAATATATTTTATCGTATTTATTTGAAAAGGGTCTAATCACTAAAGAAGGTGAAGGGAAAATTAAATGCTCGCAGTTTGGAAAATTGATAATTCGATTGTATCTTTATCCAGTCTCCGGAGTAATAATACGACATAAGCTTGAAAACATTGAAATAAATACATTTCAAGATTTAATTAAGGAAGCTTTTGATATTTTAAAAGCTGAGTTCCGTGTAAAAGATTATAAAATGCTAAACCCTATTCTTGAATGGGCTGACGAAGAACCAATTGATCAAGTTTTAGAAAAATATAATATTATGGCAGGAGACCTATTTTCTGTCAGAGATGGTTTAGAACGAATTATTACATTCGTCGGGATTATCGCTAGAAATTTGAGTACGCATGGTCTTGATTTACAGGATAAATTAAACAGAGTTGCTGAAATGTCTGAAACATTAAAAATTCGTTTACATTATGGTATTAGAGAAGAATTATTCGATCTTGTGCTACGATTAAATGATGTCGCACGTATGAGAGCAAGAGTTTTATATAATGCTGGCTATCATACTGCTACTCAAGTGAAAAAGGAGAATCCTTACGTTTTAAACCAAAAAACAGGGTTGGGAATAAAGTTATGTAAGAAAATCATAAAAAAAGATAAAAAACAATGAGTTCTAAGAGTGAAAAGAAAAATCATGTGAAAATTCAAGGATCAAAATCATCATCAACCAATGAGACGAATTTAGAAAAGAAATCTATTGAGACATCAGAAGATAATATTGAAGATATGTGCGATGAAAACTTGACCACTCTTAAGAAAATCCATTCTATTCTATTGAATTGTGTTAATCTCACTAAAAAGCAAAAATTAGAGTTTTGTAATAGTGAACGATATTTCATGAAGCTTTATCTTAAAAGATTAAGGCAACAAGACGATAATAGATAAGTTTTTTCTTTAACTAAAATCTATTTACAATTTAAACGCATCCAAACTAAACAAAGAACTGCATCCTTTGCCTATTGATGGAGTTAAGCGCCCCAAAACTCTGAAAATTGTACCTTCTCGACTGCATTCAGGACATCTTTCCCAATTTTCCACTTGAACGATATCATCTAGTAATACCGCTACACCAGCATAGCTATTCACACCATAAGGGGTTATTAATTCTAAGAGTCCTGGTTCTCCTGTTTTTTTAATAGGTTCTAATGATTCAATTTCTCGAACTACAATTCGTCCTTGATCTTTATTAACGTGAAGAATAAAATCGTTATATTTTTTTGACCAATGACCACCACATGCCATTGGACTTTCAGTTGCTGCAAAGTTATCACAGAATTTGTCAGGAGTTATATTGAACATAGCACACATTTGTTCCATGAACTCGGATTTTTTAACTCTATATCCTAATTTAACTCGACCTTTAGTTCCATCCCATCCACCACCACCAGTGATAATATAAAAATTATCACTTAAATCAAACGTTTTCTTTTCTTTTTGATAATAGTCCTTTAAAACTCTATGCATCCAAAGTGGTGAATTAGCCATGATCGTTGGAATCTTATTTTTCTCTACACGACTAAGTTCCGATTTTAATAATCCTCCATTTATCCCAATCACAGCTCGAGCTTTGAAGGTGGTAATCATTTTCCAAATGGTTTTTCCCAGAAAGAATTGTAATAAAAAGCTAACATTTCTTCCTTCCCATATATCAACAATACTCTTGTATAAAAGATAAGCATTCTTGCCATAGAAGTTATGTCTTATCTTATTAATAATTCTCATGTCTGGAGCAAATAGGATTAAATTATTTACATTTTCTTTGTTTGAAAAAGAATTGAACACAGCATTATAATTTGATTTTAAGACTTCAATATCATTATCAAGTCTTCCAACGATTGAAGGATCTCCACACGTGGAAGATGATTCCATCCAATAAGCTAATTTATC
>JBHLKB010000257.1:0-4292 GCA_048887205.1 Candidatus Hodarchaeota archaeon | reverse complement strand
GGTTTGCTCCAGTAATTCTAACAGCAATGTATATAGGTGCTGAATTATTAACTCCTAAATTTAAAACATATATTATAGTCCTTATCTTAATTATTGCAATATTTTTTGAAATAGTTGTTTTTGTAGATCCACTAAATTCTTTTAATTTTAATCCTGAGCCTTATACTATTCCAACTATAGATTTAATTGATTATAATGTTAATTTAATTACACTTGCAGGACTGCTTATGGGTGGTATGTTATTAACAGTTCTAATTTTTCTTGGATTTGGATTTATATATAAAGGTTTTCAATCTTCGGGAGTTATACGTAAAAACTTTTTATTATTATCTGCTGGTTCATTATGCTTTTGTATTTTTGGATTATTAGAGGGGTTAACTGCCCCAGGATTTCTAATAATCTTTGTAAGAATTGGGTATCTAAGCAGCTTCTGGTTTATGTATTTTGGATTATATAGATAATTTTAAAATCTTTTTTTATTTTTATCGATTATTATATCGATTATTATTTATATCAAAAAATTATATTATAAGTTAAAAGCGAACTTTATTATTAAAATAATACTTTATTAAGAGGATTTCTCACTAGCTATGGAGCGCCAAATAATCAAAGGGATTGTTTATATAGAAATGAATGATGATATAGGTCCAAATCCTGTAGCGTGGCTTCCTAGTAAATTTACGCAAATAGATCTAATTCATATAAGCATTAAAGCGTTGACTATTTTATCTGGTGAACAAGGACTTATCCCAGAATCTTTAGTTATACTCCCCTTTCCTTCAATGAATCAAAAGGGATTAATTAAGTATATAAAATGGTATGATCCATCAAGACGAGGGGACACAGGTCAGTCTGCTATAGTAGTATTATTTCAAGAGACAGATGATGTTATTTTCTATAAGTATATTAATCAATTAACAATTCCTTTTGACATTCAAACTCAAAATATTATAAATTTAGAAAAATCTAAAAGTGCCAGAGAAGACTTCATAAAAGTGTTAGAACATCTTGAATTTAATTTATCCAACCTGTTAGAAGAATTTAGATTTCAAGAGGTCGCTCAACAAGAGAGTGAAGAATTCCCAGTTCAAAAAATTAAAGATCGAAGTTTAATAGACTATCAATTTAAAATAATTATTGTTGGAGATCCTAATGTTGGAAAAACATCTTTAATTTTAAGATATACTGATAATGCGTTTAGACGAAACTATGTGCCTACATTAGGTGTTATGGTTTCTGACAAAATCTTTAAAATCGAGGATTCTGTAATTCAGTTGACTCTATGGGACATTGGAGGCCAACAAAAGTTCGATCGCATGCGTGAAGCTTTTTATCGTGGTTCAGATGCGGTTTTTTTAGTTTTTGATTTAACTCAACCTGAATCCTTTAATAATATTCCTAAATGGTTTTCAGATGTAGTCGAACAACTAAAAAATCGATCCAAAGAGCTAATAGGTTTCATTATAGGTAATAAAAGCGATTTAGCTGATCAGAGGAAAATAAAATCTGAAATGGCAAATCAACTGGCAAGTCAATTAGAACTAGGATTTATTGAAACTTCAGCACTGTTAGGAGAAAATGTAGATGATGCTTTTTCTACTATAGCTAATTTACTTTATAAATCTCGAATTTACATGTAACTAAATCTTCGTGAAAGAGGTGTTTCACGAATTTCTATTTATAAGCCCAAAAACCATCAAATTTACAAATTTTTATTAATTCCCAATTTTATAATTAATAAAGATTGCCCAGATTAGATATAAGTTTGATTAAAAATGGATTTCGAAGAAATTATTTATAAAAGAAGAACAATCAGAAGATTTAAACAAGTTCCGATCTCAATAGATAAACTAAAAAAGCTGATTGATTTTGCCCGTGTAGCTCCTATGGCTACCAATATTCAGAGCCTTGAATTTATTATAGTTGAGAATGCTGATATCAGGGAAAAACTGTTCTCTCTAGTAAATTTTGCTTCTTTACTTCCACCAGATCAAAGAACTCCCGAAAAAGGAAGGGAACCAACAGCTTATATAATTGTACTTGTAAATACAAAAATTAAACGAGTATTGGTTGATTTTAATGTTGGTGCAGCTGTTGAAAATATTTTACTTGGTGCTGTTAATTTAGGAATAGCAAGTTGTTGGATGGCCAATATCAATGCAAAGAAAATTAGAGAATTACTTGAAATTCCAGAATACTATGACATAAAGCATGTCATTAGCCTAGGATATCCAGATGAAGAATCTGTCATGGAGCCTTATGAAGATTCTTTTAAATATTGGAAAGATGATGATGGACGTATGCATGTACCAAAAAGAGCTTTAGAAGATACAATTTTCAAAATTTTTTAATTTATTACTATTTTTAAAAAGGTTAGTTAAGTTTTTATAGCAATGTGTCTAATAACTAAATCAGTTAAATTCTTTTAATAAAATTTAATTTAGAATTAAAAATGGTGAAATTCAACAATGGTTAATTTTTCAGGTGAAGATTGGCTTATGGCTTTATCAACAATAGCAATTCTTGTATTTGGATATAGTGTGGGAGCATTTTTTTTCTATAAATCAAGGAAAGCTAAAATTAGACTCCTTACTCTCTATAGTTTGTTCACAGTTTTTGCGATTTCTGGGTGGTTACCAATAGTGATTGAATTCTTATCAGTGTTAATAACAAACACCAGTATAGATAGGAAATTTTATGCTACAATGATGTGGATACCCCCAAATATAGCGGGATTTCTTTTATATTATATTGCTGCTAAACTTCTTACACCTAAGAAGAAATGGATTGTGATTTGTTATGCTTTTGTTTGGCATTCTTTTCACATTATCAATACTATTATAGCTCAATTGGAAGATTATGTTTTTATTGGTCCCCCTGATGTTGGTTTTATTCATAAAGCAGGTCTTAATCCAACTTCCTTAGCCAGTTTTTTAGGATTGTTGGGTTTTATCATTCAGATCATTTTTGTAGGATTTGGCTTTTTAGTTAAAAGTTTTAAATCAAAAGGTATACTCCGCAAAAAATATTTCTATTTATCAATAGCAAGTTTTTTAATTCTTGGATTTGGTATGTTTGACAGTTTTGCTGTAGGTACAGCCTTAATTCTATCAAGAATTGGTGTTGTGAGTAATAGTATATTTGCCTATTTAGGTTTAAGAGAAGAACCTGAAAAAATTAAAGTAAAACCTGCTGAAAAAGAAATCAAAATTGAAGATTCAATATTTAGGATAAGAAAAAGACCTGCTCAAATTACGGAGGAAGAGGTTACTTATTATAAAGAGCAGAAAATATGTCTCATCTGTAAAGGAGCTGTTGGGGGCTTCAATACATATATTTGCACTGGTTGTGATGCTTTATATCATGAAGATTGTGCTCGCGCTTTATCAGGTATGGAAAATGCTTGTTGGGCTTGTAATGAACCAATTGATAAATCTAAACCCTCTAAATCGTTTAAAATTGAGGAAGCTGAAGCAGGTTTTAAAAAACCAGAAAAAATCAAAGATTAATAAAGATCTACTTAACTAATTAACATAATAATTCTTACAAAACAGAAATATTAAATTGATGAAATTTAAAAATTATTTTAATATTATTTAAGTTAAACCCATTAAAGAATAAAAAGTGAAATTTTAATGAGAATATCTGTAGAAGATACGAGAACTGGTAAGTTAATAAAGTTAGATGTTAAAGAACACCACCCAATTGAACGTATTATAGATATAGTTATTAAACATATGGGAATTATAAGTGCAGAACAACGCTCGTATACTTTAGTTCTTCATGAGAAAGAATTGCCTAATACAATTACAATTGAAGATGCAGTACATAAATTTGGCCTTCAAGAAAATGACAAATTATCACTATGGGCAAGGGTTATCGGAGGAAATCAATAATATTTCTTTCCAGAGATTAAATAATTTTAAAAAGGTAAAAACTTTTAATAGAAACGTAGATTTTCTTTATTTTTTTAATGAAATCCCTTTAAAATAAGTGCTAAAATAAAATTAATCATCAATTATGATTATTTTGTCTTCATCTTGTTCTTCTTCTAATTCTTCAATTTTATATTGTTTTTTAAGATCCTCCATACTACTTTTTTTAAAAAACTCAGCGGCTTCAAGACATATACTATAATTGAGTGGATCTTCTGGATTAGGATTTTCAACTAATTTTTGTAGTGCTTTAATTGTAGTTTCTAAATCTGAGAGTCTAGACCATTGCTTCAGAACATTTAAACATATATATCCGGTACCCATTTTTTTAGAAGAAGCTAATTCTACGGGATGAAT
>JBHLKB010000256.1:0-4301 GCA_048887205.1 Candidatus Hodarchaeota archaeon | reverse complement strand
GATAAAACAGTTCGGGTAATTCTTCTTGAGGGAGCAGGTGATAATTTCTCTTCTGGTGATGATATGAAAAGTTTAGGCCCAGAAGGACCTCGGTTTAAACCCTTAGAAGATGGTTCTAGAATGCCCCATCATAAAGTAGTGCATCTAATTCGAGAAATACAAAAACCTGTTATAGCTTTATTACATGGTTATTGCTTAGGTGCTGGATTTGATATTGCGCTTGCTTGTGATTTTAGATTAGCTGCAGATAATTTGAAGATTGGTGATCATCCTACTACCAGAGCTCATTGTATATTAAGTGGGGCAAGTTGGTTTCTTCCGAGAATTATAGGTTTTGCGCGGGCTACAGATATAATTTTAACTGGACGAGATCTTGACGCAAAAGAAGCCCTAAAGATTGGTTTAATAAATCAAGTATTCCCGCTTGAAGAATTCAAAAAAAAATCATTAGAATTTATAAGGCAAATAGCAAAAATGCCAACGAAATGTCTTGGATATAATAAGGCTATGTTGAACTTTTCGCAATATAATGAATTATTTCCTTCCTTACAAAATGAATTTAGATTATATTGTAAAAATATAAGAACTTATGATTTTGGGGAAGGAATGAAATCATTTAGGAAAAAGAGAGAACCAAAATTCAAAGGGTGATGAAATTATGAATAATTTTAAAAAAGTATTCAAGTTTAAAATTTAAGAATAATTTTCAACGGTATGGAACTCACAAAAGGCATTCAAGATTTCTTACTAAATGATGCTCTAGAACGTTTTTTAAGATATGTTAAGGTTTGGACGACTTCAGATATTGACTCTGATTCTATTCCATCCACTGATAATCAATTAGAATTAAGTAAAATTTTAGTTGAGGAATTAGAGAAGCTTGAGCTGGAAGATATTTTTCAAGATGATATTGGTTTTGTTTACGGATATTTACCACCTAGTAAAGGATGTGAGAATACAAGAGCAATTTGTTTTATTGCACATTTAGATACATCACATTCAGTAAGTGGTAAGGATGTAAAACCTGTTATTCACAAGAATTATGATGGAGCTGAAATAAAATTTTCCCAAAATAAGAAAATATCCTTATCAATCAATGATTCACCAAATTTAGAAGAATATATTGGTCTAGACATAATTACATCACAAGGAGATACTTTATTAGGAGCAGATGACAAAGCAGGAATAGCTGAGATTATGGCTGCATGTGCGGCGTGGAAAAAATTCTCAGAATTAAAACATGGTCCAATCTTTGTTTGTTTTACCCCTGATGAAGAAACTGGAAAAGGAGTAATAAATAAAATCGATAAGAAAAGAATCGCAGATGTATGTTATACTTTAGATGGTGGTGAAATGGGAGAATTAGAAACCGAGTGCTTCGATGCTTGGCGAGCAGATATTAATTTTAAGGGTTTAAATGTACATCCGGGAAAGGCAAAAAATTTGATGATAAACGCAGGACATATAGCATCTAGATTTTTAAGTGAATTACCGGAAGCAGAATCTCCTGAACATACAGAAGAGAGGGAAGGTTTTTTCCATTTAACTAAATTAGAAGGAAAAGCAGAAAAAGCCTATGCACGAGTTCTAATTAGAGATTATGAATTAAAAAATAATGAAAGACGTATGGATTACCTTAAAAATTTAAAAAATTCATATGAGATCCGTTATCCAGGATTAGAAATTGATTTGAACTTTAGAAATCAATATAAAAATATGCTTAAATACTTAGAGAGGGATAAAATTATAATAGATTTGGCTAAAAAAGCAATAGAACTAGCTGGTATAGAGGTAAAACTAAAATCTATTAGAGGGGGCACTGATGGTGCTCAGCTCAGCGAAATTGGAATTCCCACGCCAAACATTTTTGCTGGAGGAGAATTGCTTCACTCCAGAAAAGAACATATCCCAACTTTGGCTTTACAAAAAGCAGCAGAAGTTTTAATATATTTAGCTCATTTATGGACACTACAAAAATAGCTTTTTAATTATATTACATCTTATTTAATCTTAATATCGTAGCTAAAGCAAGTTCACCCTCTACAGTCACACAATCCTTATATCTTTGTTCCATCCAGGGAATATTCCACCCCTCAAGGGGATTATAATAACTATAAAATATAGCCCCAAATTTTACATCATTTTGATTACATATTGTTGCAAGAACATTGAGCTCCCCATTTTCAATTGAAATGCAGCCTTTCTTTTGTAATTTAAAGATTTCCTCTTTAGTTATCCGATAAAATGCTTCTTTACAAAAATTTTTTCCAATATGATAATTTTCAGTCCTTTTTTTTGTTTCCTCAATGAAAATATCTGTAATTTCTTGATTTAATTCAATTTCTTCACCTTTGTTTCTTCCATAATGTATTGATGTTCCATCTATCCCCAAAGCATGCGTAGGAATAAGATAATCAAGTATTTTTACATTATCACCAATTCCCCAAGAACCACAGACTAATAAAACACTTTTTGCTCCACAAAAAATCAAATCTTCTGCAATTGAAGCCATAGGAGATGCCCCCATTGGAGGTATTAATACTGTAATAGGAAGATCTTTATATTTCCCTCGATACAATTGTTCTGGTGTGGAATAAGGGTGAAATCGCATTAACCATTCAATTTTTTCCATTCTAGCCTTTTCTTTTAAATAATCCAAAAGGAACCCAGAAAAAATTATCATAACATTTGGATCAACCTCAAAATCTTTTATACTCTTATTAGAAGATTTTATTGCTGCCTGAATTACATCTTTTGATGTACAACAATAATTTAATTTCATTAGTAAACGCACATATAATTTGGATATTGATTATTTAATCTGAAAGTAATTGTATTAAAAAGGATTATTGCTTTTTTTGAATAATTTTTGAAAAATCAGTAATGGAAAATACAATTATACAAATAAATAATAATATTGAAATATAGATAAATGCCCAGGTATACGAGAAGAGATCATAAATTAATCCAAAAATAAGAGATTCTGCCATAGAAATAAGACCAACCGATAGGTAGTAATATCCATACGCTCGACCTCTTTTTTTTTTACCTGTTAAATCAGCTATATATGCTCGCGATATTGGGTCTACAGATGCTAGGTAAAATCCATATACTACGAATAAAAATATTATTATCATTAGAGAGAAAATAGAACTGGTAATTGGGAACGCTAAAATAATACATGATATTAATAAAACTGATAATCCAACAACGATTATTTTTTTTCTCCCTATTTTATCAGATAATGTTCCAGTAATTGGTGAAAAAATTGCATAAATGATATTACTAATCATGTATAATATGGGTATTAAGAAAATAAAATCTACATAATCTCCTGCTCGAATTTGAAGAAAAGCAATATCCAAGCTTGCAAATTCAATAACGCCTAAAATGACAATTAATTTAATAAAATTTTTGTCAATTTTTTTCGATTTAGAGTTAGATTCTTGAAAATATAATTTATCAACAAGCTCTTCTGGTTTCACATCTTTGATTGTTAATATAAGAGCTATTGCTACAAATCCTGGAAATATTGAAAAAAAGATAATTTGAGAGTATGACCATGCTAAAAATAAGAATAAGAATGCTAATAATGAACCTATGACTGCGCCTAGAGTATCCATAGATCTATGCAATCCAAAAGCTTTCCCCTTTTCTGTAGCATAATAAGACACAAGCACATCTCGTGAGGATGTTCTAAGTCCTTTACCAAAACGATCTATAGATTTTAAGCCCAATACGTATTCCCAGGAAGGACTTAATCCAATAAATGGTTTTGATAAATTAGATATTGTATACCCAGCGACAACAAAAGGTTTCCTTTTGTTGATCTTATCACTCATCCAACCAGAAATTCCTTTTAAAACATTGGATATTGCTGTTGTTAATCCTGTAATCAATCCTAAAATTACACCTGTACCACCAATTTGGTATATAAAGTATGGCAATATACTTTGAATTATTTCACTTGAGACATCTGTAAAAAAAGATACTAATCCCATTATAAAGATCGGAACTGAAACTCCGAAGATGAGTTTTATTGTTTGATTTGACTTTCCTTTTTTATCCATATATATCAAATTGTATAGAGAATATGATTTATAAAAATGAATTTTAAATAAGGATAATTAATATCCAATCTGCTAAAATAGTAATAACGTAGAATATAATAAAGATAAAATTTTAATTCATAATAGATATTAAATTTTAATGTGATTCCAATGCCAGATGAAGAAAAGACTTTAAATGTTATTGATGAGACGATAAAAGCTGCCGAATCAAGTTTTAAGGAATTCATTGAA
>JBHLKB010000255.1:0-4303 GCA_048887205.1 Candidatus Hodarchaeota archaeon | reverse complement strand
AACTTGTTTACTTTGAGTTATGATATCATATCCCACAACCTCCGCAGTTCCAGCTGTAGGTGAAATTATTGCATTAAGCATTCTTACTGTTGTGGTTTTACCAGCTCCATTAGGCCCCAATAATCCATATGTTATACCATAGGGAATATTTAAATTTAAATTATTCACAGCGACGATATTACCAAATTTTTTGGTAAGATCTTTAGATTTTATAGCATAATTATTAGAAATTATTATTCACATCCGTTTATCAAGATAGGTTTTCTTTCTAAATTTTCCTAATTAATTAAACTTTACTTAGTAAAATTGGAACTTAATTGAATAATGAAAAATATCTAAAATCTAACTTTTATTATTAAATATTTTATAGATCCTTCCATTTTTAAGGCATTAATTTATCAGGTCTAAGTAAAATAACTCAAACTTTAAAAGAAACCAAATTATTCAAAATAAAACTTTATTACTCTCAATAATTATTCATAATTACATTGGAAAATAATATCAAGAAAGGAATAATCTTTGGAACATTTGGGGTTTTTTTAATAGGGCTACAACCAGTTATTGCTAATTCAAGACCATCAATTATAGATCCTTATATTTTTGCTGCTTTTACTGCATTAATTGAAGCAATAATTTTCCTTCCTCTATTCTTTTTTGAAAGAAAAAAGTTAAAGTTAATTAAAGAAACTAAATCTGAAGAGTTAGAAAAAATTGATTCTTTATTAAATGGTTGGAAAAAAAAAGAAAATGTAAAATTATTAATAATAATAGGCTTAACGTTTACTTTGGTTCCAATTCTACTATATATTGGCTATGAATTAGCTGGAGCAACTAATAGTACTATAACATTGAAAAGTGAAATTATTTTTGCTTTAATATTTGGATTTATCTTTTTAGGTGAAAAAATAACAAAAATTCAAATTGTCTTTTGTGTTATTTTATTTTTCGGTTTGCTAATTACAATAACTCAAGGTTTTTCTAATTTACTCGAATTAAATGTAGGAGTATTAATATTAATTTTAAGTGTTGTTTTGTTCACACTCATTCATACATTAACAAAGGAAAAATTTGATAAAAATCAATTATTTCCTACTCAAATTATATTTATAAGAAATCTATTGAGTAGTATTACGTTAATATCAATCTACCTTATTTTTTTTCCGTTTGAGAATTTGTATGTTATGATAAATCCTAGGAACTTTATCTTTTTTCTATTAATGGGATTAGATTATGGCTTTAGTCTATTTTTCTGGTATAAAACACTAACATGCATCCAAATTGGTACCGCAACCATCATTAATTCTCTTACACCCTTCACCGCAGCCTTATTCTCATTTATTATCCTTGGAGACATTTTTACAATTTTTCATCTTATTGGTACACTTATAATAATTTTTTCAATTATAATGATTGTCAGAGAGGAGAATAAACTTGATCGATAACATTTTTAAAAAAGGACTGATAAACGGAATTATAGCAATTTTTATTATAGTTATAACGATTCGGATCATCTCAAGTATTATTATTTGAGAAGAAACTATACTCTATAAAATTCTAGTAGTATAAAATTTGTATAATCCGATATTTATAATTAAAATATATAGATATATATATTGATTAAATATTAATGATTTATAAATAGAGCTTTTCTTCTCCTTGATATAGATCTGTACATAACATTTAAATATAGTATTATATGTGAATATATAAAGAAATATATAATAATTTTTTCAATAAACTTTTGAAAAATAATCAATTTTAATGAATTAGAATGTCAAATCATGAAGTAATTATTGTAAAAGATTTAAAGAAATTCTTTGGTGATGTTAAAGCAGTAAATGGTATTTCTTTTAACGTTCACCAAGGTGAGGTTTTCGGGCTTTTAGGTCCTAATGGTGCAGGAAAAACCACTACTATAAAGCTTCTATTAGGTCTCCTTGAACCTAATGAAGGAGAAATGAGTGTCTTTGGAATGGACCCAGAACGCGATGAAGTTGAAATAAAACGTCGTATTGGGTATGTGAGCGAGGAACCCTTAATTTTCAAATCGCTAACACCTAAAGATTTGTTTAATTTTATAGCTTCTGTGAGAAGGTTAGATGGAGAAAGAACTACTGAACTCGCAATAGAATATTTGGAGAGTTTGGAAGCAATTGAACATTATGATCAATTAATTGCTACTTTATCCCATGGTAATAAACAAAAATTACAGATTATTGCTGCTATCCTTCATGAACCTGATTTACTTATTTTAGACGAGCCAATTGCCGGCCTTGATGCGAAATCTGTAAGAGTTGTTAAATCTATACTAGAACTTCACACTCAACGAGGTGGTTCGGTGCTTTTTTCAACACATATTATGGAGATTGCACAGGAATTATGTGATCGAATAGGAATTATACATAAGGGTAGAATGGTTGGAATCGGGACGCTAGAAGAACTCCGCCAACAAGCTGATAAATTGGGTGCAAGTTTAGAAGATGTATTTCTAAGATTAACCGAACAGGACACTTCAGTTAATGAGATTGTTAAGAAATTACGTGCATCTTTTAAAATGAAAAGTTACCAATGATTTAAAAATGGAAGAAGAAAGGCTAAAATTTTACAGGCTTGCTCGTTATCCTGTCCATGAAGTTTTAATGGAAGGACAGATTGCTAGTGCTGGTGCGCATCAGACAAAACTTATAGAGAAGTTTAAAAAGAACAATAAGTATATAAAACATCAATATTTGGCACTTAAATTTGTTTATGCATTTCTTTTTGTAGTTTTACCCATACTACCGTTATATGTTTATTTAGAAAGTGCGAATTATATAAAACTGGGTATATATTCGATAAATACTATTTTTTTTGTATCCTCTTTTGCTTTGATGATTTTTTTCGGGATGACAATACTTTATATGTTAATGCTTGGTATGGTTTCAACTAGTTCCTTTATGTCGGGTAATGCTTTCAAATGGTTACAAACTCTTCCTTTTTCAAAGAAAAGTTTGAAAAAATTAGGTTTAATGACAATATTTCGCAATTTGGATATTCCTCTAATAATTCTTATTGCCGGATTCCCTATAATAACATTTATCGCAACACAAGACATATTTACTTTTTTAATATCTTTACCTGTATCAATAGTGAATGTTATTTTCAGTTTTAGTATTCTTGTTATGGTAGGAGAAAAAATGAGTTATATTTTTTCAGAATCGAAAGCGAAGTCAAAAAAGGCAAATATAGTTAGAACCATAACTATGTTAGGATACTTCATTATAATGTTTACAACAGGATTCGTTTTTAGTATGGGTATAAATGCTGTTGAGGGTCTTTTTAATATTTTTTCATCAACTGAGCCCCCATTTGTTTTGATAATGATTTTGAGTTTGATTCCTTTCTTATTTGGTCCTGCCTTTTTAGTGTCATTAACTTCTCTTCAATTTCAAGTACATCCAATTTTGATACTTACTACACTTACAGGTTTTGCATTAAGCATTGTATTAACCTGGGTCTTATTCAAAATTGCTCAGCGAGCTTTAAATAGTGCGATTTCAACTGAGATTAAGACAGAGAAAGTAGAAAAAAGAGAAATTAAAATCGAAATAAAACCCATTTCATCAATTAAAGCATATTTACGTAAGGATTTAGTTTCATCAACAAGAGATATTCAATCTTTTATGTTTGTATTTTTCCCCATTTTATATCCATTGATAATGATTTTTTCAATGTTAGGACTTTTTATTGAGTTAACTTTTTCGACAGAGGTTATATTGTTGCTATGGTCAATTCTTCTTCTATTCTATTTAATCATTCCAATAATGCTAGTCGTAGGTTTTCTTAATATTGAGGAATCTGGTAGCTCAACATTAGCATCATTACCTATAGTTCCACGAGATCAAGCAAAAGCTAAATTAATATTAATATTGTCAATTCAAGGATTATCTTTGATTCTATCATCGATAATCCTTACATTCTTAATAAATTCCTTTATAGTAATAGTACTGTTGTTAATAACACTACCGATTGCGTGGACGTTTTTACTACTCATATTTTTACTGAAAATTAAATTTTTTGGACAAATGAAATATAAGTATGTTATTGAGGAAGTGAATAAGAGAAATAAGCCTTTAAAATGGATTATAATGATCTTATCTAATTTCGGGCTTTACTCTGTAATTGTGACTACGGGAGGTATTTTATTCTTATCTTTTGGTATCATTATAACATTAGTATTTTTAGGAGTAATTGGCCTCCTTGGATTAACTATAATGATATTCACCTTTACCCGGATGTTCCCAAAAGTAGAAAAAATGTCAAA
>JBHLKB010000254.1:0-4309 GCA_048887205.1 Candidatus Hodarchaeota archaeon | reverse complement strand
CAAATTTATGAATTGGTCGATTTAGCTAAGTCCTTAAAAGTTCAAAAATTTGAAATTATTGATTTTGTTCCCTCTGGTGAAGCTTCTAATAAGGCTCATATAACATTATCTCCACTTCAGATTGAAAAGTTTAGTGTTATTTTATGTGATATTTGGCAAAAGCTTATTGAAGAAGGCTATCCATTAACGCTTTCTTATAAAAATCCTATTTTCGCAAGAATTTTAGCTCAAAGATTTCCAGAAGTAATAATAGCTCCCTTTTTTAAAAGTATTTTTTCAAAAGAAGCAATATCTTACTTTAATTTTTCTGAAAGATTAAGCAATGGTGTGTTTAGCAAACAAAGTCCCTTCTCTCCATTTATTACTGGATGTGAGTGTGGAGTTTTTACTATGCATATTAAATCAAATGGAGATGTTACTCCTTGCCCTCTTAACCCCACTTTTCTTGGAAGTGTTAAAAATCATCATGTTCAAAAAATTTGGCTTGATTCTCCTGTTCTAAATCAATATCGTAGTTTGAAATACGAAGGACAATGTGGTAAATGTAATTATAAGAGTATATGCGGCGGTTGCAGAGCAAAAGCTTTTATATCATCGGGTAGTAATATAACATCTGATCCAACATGCTTATTTGAAATTAAAAATCTATCGAAATAGAATTAAATACATTTTTAAGATGGTTATTTCAGATCAAGAAATTTCTGAAGCTTTCAACAGGCTAGAAAGAGCTGTCTATATGGCATTGGAAACATATTCAAATGTTCATAGAGGAACAGGCCATAATTCGATGGTAACTACTGCTTTATATGAACAGGCAAGGGAGATTTTTCTTGAATTCCTTCAATTAAATAAAAGTAAATATGTTGTTATTTTTTGTAGTCCTTTTAGAAGTAAAATATTTCAACAACAACTTAAATCAAATCAGTATCATATTCTATCAAGTCGGGATTTTGGTTTGCCTTTTGGGGTAAGAGCAATTGCGGTAAAGAAAAAGACTCTTCAAAAATGTTCTGTAATCTATACAGGTGGGGGAATGATCAAACATGTAACGTCTAATTACGTTGTATGGGCAGATATCCCTGAGAGATTTGAAGCAGGGACACCTAATATAGTGAATGTGATAGCATTTGCAGCGACGCTTCAATTTATTAAAAATCCTAAAAAAGTTTTTAAAAGAAAACTAGCTGATTGGATAAAATCATCGAAAGAAATATTATATCAAGATGAGTTTGTAGAATATTCTGGAAAGAAATTGCTATTTGAACTTCAGAAATCATTGATCGGACGTGATATTAAAGTTCCAACAAAAAAAGGGAGAAAGCTTTTTATTAATTTAGATAATGCAGCGAGTACACCTTCATTTTTACCTATTTGGAATACATATTGCCATGTCTTGCGGCAACCAGAAGAAATACATCTTGAAATGATAGAGGAAGTTAGAAATATCTGTGCAAAGTTTATAAATGCTCCCTTAGAAAAATATAATATAATTTTTACTTCAAACACGACTGAAGCTATAAATATTGTAGCTCGTGGGTTCTCTAAATTATCTAAAAAAAATGTTAAACCTGTTATTCTCAATACTTTATTGGAACACCACTCTAATGAACTTCCATTCCGTTATATTCCAGGGGTATCTTTGATTAGAATCTCTGTTGAAGATGAGGGTTTTATAGATTTGAAAGAATTAGAAAGTGTTCTCCGTGAATATAACCAAGATTATAAACATGGAATTGAGCGGATTCAGATTGTTGCTTTGAGTGGTGTTTCTAATGTTCTTGGTACCTGCAATGATCTTCAATCTATTAGTCGAATTGTGCATAATTATGGCGCTAAACTGCTTGTCGATGGAGCCCAAATGGCAGCTCATCATAAGATAGATATTTCTAATTTTAATATTAACTTTTTTGCTTTTTCAGGACATAAGTCTTATGCACCATTTGGGTGCGGTGTTCTTGTAATAAAAAAAGGCGATTTAACATTTGATACTAATGAAATGAATCAAATTAAATCATCTGGTGAGGAAAATGTTATAGGTATTGCTACGCTGGGAAAAGCGATCTTACTTCTGGAAAGAATTGGTATTGATGTAATAGAAGATTATGAAAAAAAATTAACTCGGATTGCCCTAAATGGTTTAAACAAGATAAAAGATTTAGAAGTATTTGGAGTAAAAAGCCCTAGTTCAATTAGATTCAATAATCGTGGAGGTATTATTTCTTTCAATTTGAAAAAGGTTCCACATAATCTTGCGGCAAAAGAATTAGCAGAATATGGTGGAATTGGGGTTCGGAATGGTTGTTTTTGTGCTCATATGTTAATTCAACAAATACTCAAAATTCAACAAATCAGAATTATTGGGGCAAGAATGACATCAATAATAATTCCCAAAAAGACGGACTTATGTCTTCCTGGGACACTAAGAGTTAGTTTTGGCATTCAAAATGATGAAACTGATGTAGCATGTTTGCTAAAAACAATTGAAAAAATTAATCAAAAACCAAGATCATTAATTAATAAGCTTCTAGGTTATACTAACAATGGAACTTTATTTCTACCTAAAACTAAAACTGAAGTAAAAATAAGAAATTTTGTAAATAATATAACAAAAAAGATTTATTCACTCTAAAAGAGCTATTTTATTGTAATTTATATTAATTCTCCTGTGGCCACAATATGTGACTTTCCTCCTACAGATACACTGATCTCGCCTTCATCATTTTCTTCTGCTCTCAAATAAAGTAATGAAGGGCGCCCTACCTCGTATCCCTGTTCAACCTTAATGTCAATACGATTTTTGATAAAGTATTTATGTTTCACCAAATATGCAGCAAGACAACCATTTCCTGAACCTGTTGCTGGATCTTCTGGTACTCCATGATAATGAGCGAAGACGCGCACACTCAAATCATTTCCTTTATTACGTGTTTCTTGACAGAAGATCAATATCGCTTTCGCATCAGTATTTTCCATTAGATCAAAGCATTTCTCTACATCTACTTTAGCTCGTTTCAAAGCATCTAACCTTTTTAATGGAACAATAATAAAGGGCGCTCCTGTAGATACTTCTTGAATTGGAAATCTATCATCTATATCGCTCTCATTTAGATTTAATATTTGTGAAATTAGCTCTGTATCAAAAAATCTAGTAAATGTTGGTGCATTTTGATCCATCCATATTACATCAACTTTTCCTGATTTATATTTAAACAGTACAGGGATTGGACCAATTTTAAGATTTAGTAGGATTGTTTTAACATTTCCTTTAATTAATTCCTGTTGAATCACAAAAGCAGTTCCTAATGTTGGATGTCCGGCAAAAGGTAATTCCACTTCTGGCGTATATATACGAACATTATAATTTTCTTTTGAAGTAATAAAAGTTGTTTCAGAATAGTTCATTTCTTTAGCAATTTTTTGCATTTCAGTTTCGAAGAGCACCTCATCACAAATAAATACAGCGAGTTGATTCCCTTCGAATTTTCTTTCAGCAAACACATCTACTATGTAGAATTTACATTTTGGCATTTAATATACCTCTATCTTAATTAAAGCCTAAAAATTCATATTTCTTGTAATATGAATTCTTTTTAATATGTAATTATTTTGGTTTTTTCTTTGATATTCAATATATTTGATTTTATTAAAATTTATAATTCTACTTTTTAGCAGGTGAAGCATAACAATAATCACAATTATTTTTACACCGAAAAATCCCCGTATATGCTCCAATATCTTTGGATTTAAAACATCCACAATCTTTTCGCTGTCCAGTATCCTGTACTTTAGGAATTGGTTCACCTACTATTTTTTCAATTGTATAGGCATCAATACAGTGTGCTTGTTCTATACCTTCCAATTTCAGCAAGTCTGGTTGGCAACATGCCTTCATTTTTATATTATTTTTTGAACAAATCTTGGTCAATTTTGTGAGGATTTCTTTTTTTTTTCTTAGGGGGGGATCTATTGGGATATATCCTCTAGCCTTCATTCTGTTATTTACTTTAGGATAAATTGTTGCGAAAGAAAATATCATTTCCCTCAATCCAAGAGCAGAAACACTCTCTATTATGTACTCGAACCTATCTAAATTGCTTTTTACTTTATTAGAATCATGTTTTTTATACAAAATTATTGGGTCAAACCTAAAATTGATTGTAAGTAACCCAAATTCTTTTATTAACCACTCTAATTGTTTAAACCTATCTTCTAAAGAGATTACAATGTTTTTTTCTAATTCGGAAGGTGAATTAATTGTAAATTGAAACGAGTGACCTTTATACATTTTAAATAGATTTTTATATTCCTT
>JBHLKB010000253.1:0-4322 GCA_048887205.1 Candidatus Hodarchaeota archaeon | reverse complement strand
AGGTGTAGACTTATTCAATTTGGGTCTGATTTAGGAATTAATCAAGATGATATTGAAAAAATTAGTCCTCAAATTACATTTATAACTTCCAACGCAGATATAGAAGCAATAGCGCTTGTAAGTTTTGAAGGATATCAAATAGCTTTCTCCGCTTTACCTCAATATCATGTTGATGGGGATCAATTCTGTGGACTTGCGAGTGCATTATTAATGACAGGAAGATCAACAATTCAGACTTTATTTCAAGAAGACCTAAGTGAGATAATAGTACGTGCTGAAAATGGTTATATTGTTATTACAAACGCGGGACGATTAGTAATTGTTTGCGCAGGAACTATAATAGATACTTTAATGAAGACTGTAAAAGTCATGAGAATAGCGGCTAAAAATCTCTATAAAATTTTTGAAGACCGCTAGTTTCCCTATATTTTTCTGTTTAAATATATTCAGATTTTTCAAACAATTTTTAAAAAATTTCCACAAGTTTATATTTCTAGTTGGATAATTAAGATTCAAAAGTACTTGAATAAATTCTTTTTTATAATTATGGCAACTGTAAGAGTTACTACTTGGCAGTGGCCTTGGTGTTGGCAATAGAGTCAACAACAATGGATTTTCTTTAAATTGGTTTTTTCTTTTTAATATTTTTTCTCAAAGTATTAAAAACTCTTTTTAAATGCGCATTAATTATATTGGTTTCCAATTTTTTAATGATACACGTCTAAAGATGTGAAAAAATGAAAAAAACGGTTATAAAAGTGGTAAATTACTTTAATGGAAGAATTTGTTTACAACCAAATGAGATTCCAAAAGAATGGATAAATATATTACCAGATTTACCCTCTCCTATGACGCCCTTAATCAATCCGATGGATGGAAAACCGGTTCCCCCAGAAATGGCGTATGCCATATTTCCTAAAGAATGTGTTATACAAGAAGTTTCTCAAGAGCCTATTATTCCCATTCCTAATGAATTAAGAGAAATTTTTGCTAGCATTTATCGACCTAGTCCTCTACACCGTGCTTTGGGTTTAGAAAAAGAATTAGGAATCCAAGGTGATGATATCAAAATTTTTTATAAAAATGAATCTTTATCTCCTACTGGTTCACACAAACCTAATACTGCTATAGCCCAAGCATATTATGCAAAAAGAGAAGGAACAGAAGAATTGGTCACTGAAACAGGTGCGGGACAGTGGGGCTCGGGTTTAGCGTATGGATGCAATCTATTTGGACTCAAATGCACTGTATACATGGTAAGGGCAAGTTTTTACCAAAAGCCTGGCAGAAAAATTTTAATGAGAGCTTTTAATGCTGAAGTACATGCAAGCCCTTCGAAGTTGACTGAATCTGGAAAAAAATTCCTAGAAAATGATCCAGAACACCCAGGAAGCTTAGGTATATCGATATCTGAAGCACTGGAGCATAGTATGAGGAGTAACACAATAAAATATTCTCTTGGAAGTGTTGTTAATTTTGTTCTATTACACCAAACTATTATAGGGCAAGAGGCTAAGGTTCAATTGGCAAAAATGGGAGTTGAAAAACCAGATATAATAATTGGGTGCATGGGAGGTGGTTCAAATTTTGCGGGTTTGATGATTCCATTTGTAAGAGATAAACTCAATGGTACAAGTCAAGATATAGAAATAATTGGGGTGGAACCTCGAGCATGTCCAAGTGTATGTAAAGGGGAGTATAGATGGGATTTTGGTGATTCATCAATGAAAGGACCCATAGTAAAAATGCACACTTTAGGGCATACTTTCATCCCTAGCCCAATTCATGCAGGAGGATTGAGATACCATGGAATTGCTCCTATTATTTCAATACTATACAATAATCAAATCATTAAAGCTAGTATGCATCATCAAACTGAAGTCATTAAGGCAGGTATTCAATTTGCTAACTCTGAAGGAATACTCCCCGCCCCAGAAACAGCTCATGCTGTAAAAGAGACAATCGATCAAGCATTGAAAGCTAAGGAAAATAATGAAAAGAAAAATATTTTATTCAATCTTAGTGGTCATGGATTTTTTGATTTGCTAGCTTATAAAAAATTTATTACAGGAGAATTAATGGAATATGAATTACCAACAGAAGAAATCCAGAAAGCATTAGCCTCCGATGAAATGCCTATAATTGATGAAACCCAATTTTAGAAAATTATTCTTATTTCTTTTTTTTTAATATTTAACACTTTTAATGTTCAAGTAAACATTAAAACAAAAGGAACCTTTAAATATTAAAATGTCATGAGTTTGACGGTTATTGAATATTTTTTCGATAATTATTGTATGTTCTTTTTACGTATATGGATTAATTATTCTATATATCACTTTTTTAGCAAGGAGAAATGGAGAAAAAGGCGCTTTTATCAATAACTTGACAAATGGAATAATTCTAATAATTTCTATAACTATAAACCTAATATTGATAAATTTTTTAAATGTCTCAAATAAGGAATTTATGGTATTTCCATTCAATATTTTAATAATTAGCTTTATTATCTTATTCTTACCATTATTCTATCTTTTTATTTCTCGAGAGAAGCGTAAAATCAGAAAAAAGAAGAAAAAGGGTAATAAGAATGAATTCAAATATCTCACAGAACTTCCTCTTAAATATGATATCTATCGAAAACTAACGCATTTAGTTGCATTAGGAATAATAATTTTCTATTTTATCTCTGGATTTTTAAATCAGAATTTAATTGTTTTTCTAGTTGGGATATCCTTAATTGGTTTATTATCTGCTGAAATTGTAAGAATTCTAACACCTGAGATCTACCCATTGAAACCAGTTAATCAATTATTACGAAAAAAAGAATTACATATGAGATTAGGACCTCACATTTCTATGAGCATTGGATGTTTTTCTACAATTTTATTATATGGATTGATTCACCCAATTGGACCAGTGATAATCTGCACATCGATGGTAATGTCAATTTTTGGAGATATCACATCTAATTTGACTGGTAGGACAATAGGTAAAAGAAAAATTAGAAAAACAAAAAAGACATATGAGGGATTAATTGCTGGGATCTTAATTGCTTTTATTACAGGAATTTTTGTCTTAAATTTACTAAAAGATTTTTATAGGTCCAGTATATTGGCATTAATTATAATTCCCTTTATAGGTGCAACGATCATAGGGATATTGGATTATTTAGATTTAGAAATTGATGATAATTTATCATATAATTTTAGTTTATCTAGTATATTATTTTTTATTTTATGTTCTATCTCATAAAGTAATATAATGTTTTATTAAATTTACAAAAATTTTTTCAATCAAGGTGTTTTTTTTTTATGAAGATGTTAGAAGAAAAATTGAAAATCGATAAAATTTCTAAAGGAACTGTTATTGATCATATCGATGCGGGTTATGCTATTACAATTCTAAATCTTACGGGGATTGATGAATCTAAAAATTTAATGACAATAGGAGTTAATGTTTCATCTAAGAAGTATCAAACAAAAGATATAATTAAAATTGAGAATGTATTCTTAAACGAAACTCAAATGCAACAGATATCTATACTTTCTCCCAATGCTACTATTTCTTTAATTGAAAACTATAAAGTAATTGAAAAAAAAAAGGTAGAACTTCCCAAGATAATTAAAAAATTGATTTTATGTGTTAACCAAACATGTATTTCAAATTCTGAAAAAGAACCTATTGATACAGAATTTTTAGTTTTAGAAGAAAAGCCCTTGAAAATACAGTGTGTTTACTGTGAACGTATATATAAATTAGAAGAAATTGTGTTCACTTCAAAAGAGAAGAAAGAAAAGAAAGTAATCCAAAGAATACAATTGTAAATTTAACGATAACTATAAAAAGAGTTCGAGAACTGACGAGAAATTAGGTATAAATTCTAACAGTGTGTGAAAAAAAACACCTACAATCATAAATAAAAAGAAAAAAATACCTATACCCGGTAAAATAATATTTTTCCAATTCCATTCTTCTTTATTATATTCATATTTTAGAATTATAAAGCTTACAAAAAAAGGAAATAAAAACCACCACAATAACATCCAAATAAATAAAAACCAACCTATCAACCCGAATAATAATCTCCCTACGAAAGCACTTACTGCTCCGGTAACTGCACGAATCCAATATAGTTTGGTTTCTTTTTCTAAACGAAGATCCAAAGTTTTTAATGGTCTTTTCTCAATTTGAATAGCTTTTTTTTGTAATTCTTTTTTCTTCTCTCTTATTAGCTTCTGTCTCCTTTTTTTGATATGTACCTTCTTGCGCTTTCCCATAATTATTATTATAAATATTATTTATTATAAAAATCATTATAT
>JBHLKB010000252.1:0-4340 GCA_048887205.1 Candidatus Hodarchaeota archaeon | reverse complement strand
GCAATTAACAACACATCAGCACCTCTAGCAGAAGTTTCTTTAGCTAATTCAATCCCCATTCTTCCTGATGATTTATTTGAGACGAATCGAACTGAATCTATAGCTTCTCTTGTTGGACCCGCGGTAATTAGTATTTTCTTTCCCTCTAAGTCTTTCTTGGTAATTAATAAATCAATAACTCTGTCAATTATATCATCAATTCTAGCAATCTTAGCTTTTCCCTCAGAAATTCTTGGACCTAAAATTTCAACTCCACATTCCCTTAATTTAATCTCATTTTGTTCCAAAATTGGATGCTTATACATACTCTCATGCATCGCAGGAACGATTACAATTGGTATTGAAGACCCAAATGCAGTTGATGCAACTGTTGTAACAGGTGTATCATCAATTCCATTTGCTATTTTTGAAATAGTATTTGCAGTAGCGGGACATATTAATATTAAATCTGCCTTACCAACGCTTCTAGGTCTTTCTCCTGCCAAATAAACATGTTCGACAGCTCCAGTTAATTTTGTGATCACTTTATTCCCTGAAGCCCATTCCATTAATGCAGGATTAATCAATTCTGTAGCTGCTTTGGACATAACACATATCACTTCAGCACCCAACCTCATAAGTTCTCTAGCTATAATTGGAGAAGAAATCACAGCTACAGAACCAGTTAGACATATACAAATTGTTTTTCCCCTAAGAATGGTACCTTTACTTTCGACGATGTCTTTTGATGGATGTTGAAAATTATTTTTTTTCATAGTATACCAATTTTGTTTACAAGTTACCAATTAAACTTTCAGATTCTATGTAAATAAAATTTACGCATTATAAAAAAACTAATGATGATAGAATATTGCTCCTATTAAAAATTATAATTTTATATTTTAATTGAAAAGAAGCTACTACTGTAATTTAAAATCCTGATTAATTATTTTTATTTACAATCTTAAATCTTAAATTCAATTTTGAACCATAGTTATGAAATTTATTGAATTTTTCAGGTTTTATAATTAATTTCCCTGCTATTTGAAGTATTTCTAAAAATTTCTTACCATAATATGTTTTATATACTTCAGAAACATCATAATATATTTGATTTTTTTCAGAAAACCTCATGATTTCTGAGGATTCAAATTCTTCTTTTCTAATCTCAAGAATTTCATTCGAATATTTAAAAAATGGAGTATGTTGTATTTTTTTCAAATCAAATATTAATGTACTTCCAAGTTCACGTTTGTTTAGTATATTCTTTATAATAGAATGGATTTCATTTAAAAATCTTGATTTAAATTCTTTTAAATTAATATTTGGATGAAGAGACCTTTTTAGTATTTCAATATAAGGTAGATCTAATCCAGCTAATTCGTTATTTAAATTTAACAGAGTTAAAATTTGATAAGCATTAGAATCAATATTTTTTTTTAATTCTTCAAAAATGTAAATTCTTTCTTTAAAAATGTAATTCAATAAAAATTCATTAAAAACTTTTATAAAAGAGTTATAATTTGGTACAAATAGTCTATTTGGATTATTAGCTACTATTTCGTTTGCATGAAATGGATCAATTTCCCTATTTAATACTGCTTTTACTAGGGACAATGGATAATATCCCTCTACAAATTCCATCCCTTTAGAAACACTTTTAATAGCATCCTTAAAAGAACATTTTGTTATTACATTAATTGTTTTTATAATATTACTTTCAATTTTTAAAGGCGTTTTTTTGCAATAACACAGATCAAATGGTTTTAAATCATGAAATAAAAGATTATTATAATCAGGAATTATTATTTGAGAGCTATAAGCGTTAACTATGCTTCCTTGAATTGGTTTATTTGCTAAATCCCATTCGATAATTATCATATCCTCTGATTTATGTTCAATTTTATAGCTATATTCTATGCTTTCACCTGATAAAGACAATCCTTCAATTGATTTTATTTCATAATCTTCCATTTCACCCCAGAATTGTTGCCTGTAATAAAAAACATCTTGAAAACTGCTTAAATCGTCTAAAAATAACTCTTTCATAATAAAGTAGTTGATCCCAATTTCAGAAGATTTAATTGTTTGCTCATTTAATCCAAAAAATCCAATACGAGAAATAATATAATTATAAACTGGATTTTTTAAATTTTCTTCGTTATGTTTCACAAAATAGGTGTTTCTTTTTTTTCTGAACTCTCCCTTAGCTCTTTTTATATTATATTTTTCAATTAATAGTTTTAAAAAAGCAAATTTCTTGAGGTAAACTTTTTTCTCTAATTCTTTTATTTCATTTTTATATCTCTTATACTCAGTATGAAATTTTTGTTTAGGAATACTAATAACTTCAAATTGTTTTTTCAATAATTTTAATTTATCAATAATACAGAAATTATCAATTTCAGAGTAAAAGTAATCTAATAACTTGTTTTTTAAAGATTTTAGCTTATCCTGAGAAATAATTTCCTTAAATCTAGGATTTAATTTGATTAATTTTCCATAATTTTTTTTTATTAAATAAACTGAAAAATAACTACTGTTAAAATCTAAACTATTTACTAATATTTTTAATTTATTGAAATAGGATGCTATAAATGAAACATCTTTAAATCCTAACATCTTATCAATGGATTCTATGATTCTAAGAAGGTCGAAAAAAGAATATTCTGGTATTGTATTTAAAAACTTCTTAAACCCTTTTTCTATATAATTATTAAATTTTAAAAAATAATTTTCCAATTCATTTTCGTACCCATTTTTTAAAAATTCAAAGAATTCAATAAATAAATTATTGTTAATTGCTGTATCTAAGTAAGTCTCAATGATTTTTTCACTTTCGAATTGGTTAATAATTGCCTTATTTAAATAACTTAAGGCTTCGACACAATTATTATTATCAGAACAACGATTAGCCAATAGCAAGAAATTTTTACTCTTTTTATGTGATCCTATATCTTCAGAGGTTAAATTGAAACTTTTGAATTTTTCTAAGATATTTTGAGCAATATTACTATTAATAATTAATAAAATCTTAATTAAATGAACACAAACCTTTTTTTCTCTTTCAGAATGAATTAGAAATGATGGACAATCATGAAATATTTCATTATTCATTTCATCTACTATAAGATGAAATTCGCGCTCATTATCTAAGACAATACTTCTTAATTTTATTGGATCTTCATCGATATTTATAATATTAATTTTATTAGCAAGAAACTTAAGTGATTTTTGATATAAATTTAATCCAAATTTATCAATTATCAGACTGGATATCGATTTTTCTACCATTTTTTAGAATCTTGACTTTATTATTTCTGAAATTAATTTTGGAAACTCATTCCAATCTCTTATTGTAAGTAATTGTCCTCCAGCCACCTTTACCATTTTTTTTGCTTCTTTTAAATTATATGAAGTTTCTGGACAAACCAAGATAAAATCAACTCCTAATGAACGCATTTTTCGAAATTCTTGCAAAGCTTCCTTAATATCAAATATTTCTGCATCTGTAAATAAGATATTTAGTTTTTCACGTGAATTAGAATAATTTTTAAATTGTTTATTTGCCCACTCAATAGCACTTTGTATTCTTGTACCACCTCGGGCACTTACTGAAAGGAGTTCATCAGCTAATTTTTCTAAATCAATTTTCTGATTAATATCTTTTAAAACATGTGTATTAGACTCAAAAAAAGTAATACCAAGCTCATCCTTACGCATCCCATAACACAACATTGTCACACAGATACTCATATAAGCAAGTTTATCTCCAGTCATACTACCTGAAATATCAAGTTCAAAACATGCTGTTCGAATTCCTTTTGCAGTTTCAAAAACAAAAAAGTCGTCATATTTTATATGATCTAATTTTTTGCCTTTCTCTAATATATTATATATAGTTTCCTCAAGATCGATATTTTCAAAATCATCTCCTATTGAATATGGTCGTACTATATTAATCGGGATTGGTCCTGTGGTAGAACTCCCTAAACGTGCTCGTGAATAATAAATGCCTAATTCAATTAACATTTTTTTTGCTAATTCTTTCACTTTTTGTTTTGTTGTTTCTGGTAAATTTTTGCGATGAATAAACCACTGTTTAAGGAGATTTTCTCCGCTACCTGCTGATAAGCAGGAAATCATTTTATTTTCACCTTCTTGACCTCCAATTTGTTGAGCGCTTTTTAAAGCGTCACTCAAATTAAAATTTCCTAGAGCTCCAAGGGCATCCCTATTATCAGAAGCTAATGCACTTGCTGTTAATTCTTTTAATCTTTCATAATTTAATTGGTCTCGAATTTGATTCATTAAATTACTTAATCTTTGAAAATCTGCTTTTTTATTCTCTACTAACTTTT
>JBHLKB010000251.1:0-4344 GCA_048887205.1 Candidatus Hodarchaeota archaeon | reverse complement strand
GAATATTATGATAAAAGTAAATCATTTCTCCAAAGACTACAAAAATCAGAAAACTATCAAAAAGAATTTAACACTGTAATCTCAGATTTAACTGAAGGAAATATCTATATATCCCCATTATTATGATTTTGAGGTAATACCTTTAATTTTTTTCTTAATATCTCTAAATATCATATTAGCCATTCCAAAATTTACTTTTTTTGAAAAGATTAAAACCAAAATAAACTCTGCATTTTGAACTTCAATATATTCTGAACAGATTTTTTGACTATCCTTTAATTCAAGAAACATTTTAGCTATATCCTGTAACTGTTTCTCCTTTCTAACCTCAAACTCTTTGATTATATTAAATAATATATCGGAAGGGATGGACGCATATACGACCTTTCCTTCCTGGGTAAAAATAACAACACCTAAAATCTCTCTATCATCAACACTGTTTCTTAAAAGATTAATTAAACCTTGAGAAAAGTTTAATGGAACAAAATTAGTTAAATTCTCTTGATCTTGTACAATCTGACTTTCATAATACTCCAGGTGATGAAAATCGAAATCTACTACTTGATACCTTTTGACGGAAAGATTTTTATCAAGAAAAACTTGAAACTTATGTTCACAAACCATTCCTTTAGGAATGCTAATAGTTGTTATTAAATTACCCTGATTTATGATTTTTGCAGGGATTTTCATCTTTTTCGAGGTTTCACATTCAGGGCACTTTAATTGAATATCTTTAAATTGTTCTTTTTGCGACATCTCATCTTCTTCTCTTTTCAACTCTTCAGTTAAGGAAGATTTTAAGTTTGAATATGGCTTAACATCGACCACTTGGATTAATGATGAGTCAATCAATTGTTCTTTCTTAACCCTTTCCAATTCTTGTTTAAGTTTTATATTTTCTAATCGCAAAAAACTCAATTTTTTCTTTAACTCTTGATTGGTTTTTTCCAAATCTATTAATTGAATGTTTGAGAGGGAAGTATCAGATCTTTCAGATAAGTCTGCTTCAATCTCCATAATCATATTTTCGAGATGTTCTATTTTATCTAGATATTCACTTATTTCTTTATTCTTTAACTGTAATTCTGATTTTAACTCTTCAATTTCGTTTATAGGAGGGTCTTCCGTCATTTTTATTACTCTTATATCTTATCGATTATAATAAAGATAAAAATTCTTATTAGGTTTTGTATTTATCAAATGAAAACAAAATTTGAGAACCCACTGAATTAATTGAAGAGGCTAAAAGGAGTTCAGATAATATTCTTTATTTTCAATTTTTAACTTCTTTTTTTGAGAGGATCTGAAGTTTACAAGAGATATTCCTAATACAACTAAAAATAAAGCAAAAGGATATATCAAAATATCGAATAATTCTTGTAAAAATATTGCAGAGAAGGCCACCCCGAATAATGGGACTGATGTTTGAAAAATCGCAGCTCTACTAGCACTTAAGCGCTTTACTCCTTCTAAATAGAATGTATACGCACCTACAGTAGATAAAAGAGCTAAATATGCAATTCCAATCCATACTCGGGGCGGAATAGTCAAATATTCAAGCGGATTAAGAAATTCTGGGCTAATAAGTAATGCCATGGGTGTGGTTATTAAAAAACCAAAAAATGAGACCCAAGTAATTATCCATAAAGAAGTTGGTTGATAAGATCCAGAATGAATTTGGATCTTATTCAAAAAATAACGTGAAATGACAGTATATGTTGCATAAGCAAATGCGGCTACTAAAATTAATATATCACCAAGAATTCGATTTGTAACATCTAAATTCGGTGAAAATCCCACAATAATGATAACTGCTGTAAATGCTAAAAGGGTTCCAATAATCTTCCTCCATGTAAAAAACTCTGTTTTTAAGAATATACTGGAAAGAATTACAACCCAAATTGCGTTAGTTGCTACCATTATACTAGCATCACTTGCAGAAGTGAAGATTTCACCTATAAGATAACCTACTTGATAAATTGTTACAGATAATAATCCCATTAAAGCTAGGATTTTCCAGTTTTCCTTTGCAAATTTCCAATTTAAAGTTTGTTCTTTATATTTAAGAATAAGAAAAAAACATATTATAGCTAGAAAATAACGAATTGCTGCTATCATTAAGGGCGGTATGGTTTCACCTCCCACCTCCTCAGAAACCAACCATCGACCTAATGGCCAGGTACCACCCCAAATAACCATAGTCAAGATTAACATTATGTAGGCAATGATTTCTCGATTTTTATTATTATTTGAGGTTGAATTCAACATCGCTTCACCGGTTAAATATCTCTGCTAATTATAATATAAGATTCTTTCTATAATTATCATTGCCAAGAGGAGTTTTAAATCGAATTCAAGATTGAATTTATATAATCTATTTGAGATATTCAAATATAAGATCTAAATCTGATAATCTGTCAATAGGTTTAATAATTATATCGTCTGCTCCGGTAATTGTTAATATCTCTTTTTTTTCATTTTCTGAAACAACAGCAGATATTAAAATTATTGGAATTATACTGAATTGCTTTTTAGATTTTAATATTTTACATAATTTGTCTCCATTTATATTGCTAGTTTTCAAATCTATGTCAAGTAATATAGCTCTGGGAGTAAAAACCTTCAAAATGTCCAGTCCCTCTTCAGATGTCTCTATAGATTTAATATCTACCCCCTTTCTCTTGAAATATGTATCAACTGTTTTTCGTTCTAATTCATTATCTTCAATATAAAGAATATCGAATTTTTTCATATGTCTTATTATTTTTGGTTCCTCAAAACGGCGTTTTATTGAATTTTCTAATTCAAACAGAGCGTTTTTTATATTTTCAATATTTTCAGTCAGTTTATTTGGTTCGTTTAAAAAATTATTTAACATCAGAATCGATATTTTGAGGGGTGAAAGTTTCTGTTTTAACTCTTCATAATAAGTCATATTCATTTCAAAGGCATCAATAGCTTTTTTGATAAAATCATCAATATTTTTATCATTATATTCTCTTGTTTCAGTATTCTTATGTAATACTTGTTTTACATAATCAATATAGTAATTAACGCAATCTCTTATTACTTTTGCTTGTTTTTTAATGTTATATTGTTCCATGAACTCTTTTAATTTATTATCGAGTTCTGAATCTACATAAGTATACCATTTTACATCTTTTTTTGATTTTTTTGTTTCTTCTGGAATCTTATTATTATTCATAATCGAATACCATTTAAGATTCTTGATTTTATAATTATTCGAATTAAATTTTGATTAAATAAAAAATTTGGTTTTAATTCTTAAATTATTATGCTTCTGGCATTAAAATAACAAAATTACTTCCTTGAGTATAATCTTCTTTAACTCTATCCTCGACCCAGATTTTACCATCGCAAAGGTCTAAAAGTTTAGCAACTAGAGAAAGTCCAAGCCCCATACCTTTAGATCCTGTTCTCTTTTTATAATCCTCCTTAAAAATAACCTGTTTTCTAGTGTCATTGATGCCAATACCATTATCTTTAAATTCTAATTTAATATATGATTTCTCATTTTCTATCATTCTTGAAATATTAATTTCAATCTCAATAGTGTCATTTTTATTGTACAGTACAGAGTTAATAAGAATATTTTCAAACACATCAAGTAATAAATCATTAGCAAGTACGTAAATATCATGAAATTCAGACTCAATATTGAAAATAATTTCTCGTTTCTGGAAATTTACTCTAACAAATTGAATAGAGCTTCTCAACTTATCAAAAACCTCTGTAGCTTTTAGAGGCATCTCAGATTCTTCGATTTCTGATAAATTTCTAATATTATTTATGAGCTTCTTCCCTCGAGTAATTTGTTGCTCAATTATATCAAAATATTCAAGCATATCGTTATTTTTTATTCCTTCTTTTAATAATGTATCACATAGATCTATAGAATTTCCAATTGTGTGGAATATATTAGAAATATCATGAGTAAACAATCCTTTAAAACAATTTGTTCTGTTATAAGCCTTACGATATTTTTTTTCTGAATTTTCTAGCTTGATAGTTCTCTCTTTTACTCTAGTTTCTAAATCTTTCCTTAAATCCTCTAATTCAATTTCAGCTAACTTTTTCTCTGTAATATCCTTAATAAATGTTTGAATGAGTTTTTCTTTACCAATATTTACAAAGGAGGATTCTAAAGTAATCCAGAATGTTTTACCATCACCTCTGTTAATTTCGAATTCTATAGGCTTTATATACCCTTGTTTGAGTAAAATTTTGAAGCGATCCTTCAAAAGTGTCTCTAAATTGTCAAATCTAGGGTCTCCTTCACGTGCAAACATTTTAAGTACATCTCTGAAAGGTTTACCTATTAAA
>JBHLKB010000250.1:0-4375 GCA_048887205.1 Candidatus Hodarchaeota archaeon | reverse complement strand
GAGTATGAAGAATTTACAAATTAATATGAAAAATTGGACTCTATAAAAAATAAATAAAAAGTAGAGAAAAAAAAAATATAGTACCTAATAATAAAGGTTATTTAAAATGAATGTAAAAAGACATAAAGGTCATGAAAGAGAAATTCCACATGCACATATTTATCATGCTTCAATGCCAGTAGCTTTTTTTACAATATGGTTTTTAGATTCAAATATTTTTAGAATTTCAATTATATTAAACGATTTTGTCCCTTTTCTAATTCGTTTAGTTTTGTTCATTCTGGTTACTACAAGTGCTATTACTTTTATTATGTTGTCTCATCGAGCGTTGTTCAAATCACATGAAGCCCCTAATTCATTAATTACTAATGGAATTTTGGCTTATGTAAGAAATCCGATGTATTTTGGAATTTTATTAATTTATGTGTCATTTATCTTGCTGTCAATTTCATTAATTAGCATCGGTTTCTTCGCTATAGTTTTCTTAGTTTATAATAGGATGGTAAAATTCGAAGAAAAAATTCTAGAAAATATGTTTGGGAAGCAATATTTAGAATATAGAAATAAAGTTCCAAAATTTATTCCAAATCCGTTTAAAAAGTATAAAAAATAAAAAAATTGTCTTTATTATTATATCTCTTTAACTAAATCAATTCAGTATCAATTCTAAACCATCTGATGCAGCTGTTGTGTTTGGAAACATTAATTTTGCTGCATCTTCCGCTTTTTTCCTGTCTTGTATGCTTCTATAAGAACTTGCATCAAAATGAGTTAGAATCAACTTTTTTACCTTGGATTTTACAGCTATTTCCGCAGCATCTTCCGGTTTAAGATGTGGCCATCCCCACTTTTCCTGCCCAATCTTATAAGAGCATTCTGTTATCAGTAAATCAGCATTAGTTGAAAGTTGATATAGGTTTTGACATACACCAGTATCAGTACAATAAGAGATAATTTTATTTTCAATCTCTATTCTGTATCCCAAGCATGGATCTGCATGATATAAAAGTTTACATGTAATTGGGAATCCTAAATTATAATTACCTTCGTTTAAGTCATGAATTTGTACATTTACGGCTATATCACCAAAGGGAGATGAATATGGATGTTTTATTATTTTTTCTATCCCAGCTTTAGTACCTTTATAACCATATATGTTGATATCCTGTTTTAATAGGAACTTTGCAAATGTATGAAGCCCTATTATATGATCAAGATGAAGATGGCTGAGTAATATAATAATGGGTTTCTCATCATCGATATATTGATCAATCTTATAAATCGAATCTCCCGCATCAAAAATAATATAAAAATCTTCAGTATCAATAAGTATTGAAACAGTATTTCCCATATCCGTTGAATACCAGCCATTAGTTCCTAAAAATATAACTCGCATAATATAACTCAATTTTCTATTATATTAGTATGAAAAAATTAGTTATTATAAAATTTAGAAGTTTTATTTTTTTATAGAAAAAAATCGAGATAAAGTTTTTTATCAGGATCAACTGCGTATTTCTCTAAATCAGTAATCCCATGCTCAAGGAGAATATCCTCGTCAATAAAGAAATTACCTGTACATTCTCGGCTTTTTTTAGTTATAATGATATAAGCCGCGTCGGCTACAATTTCAGGTTTTCTTGAATGCATGATTACTGATTCGCCACCTAATATATTTCTCACTGCCGATGTTGCTATAGAGGTACGAGGCCATAACGCATTGACAGCAATCCCATCTGATTTGAATTCTTCAGCCATACCTAATACACACATACTCATTCCATATTTAGCCATAGTATATGCTAAATTATTTTTAAACCACTTAGGATCTAAATTTAATGGAGGTGATAGATTCAATATATGTGGATTTTTTGCTTTTTTTAGGTGTGGGATACATAATTTTGAACATAAAAATGTTCCACGTACATTAACAGAGAACATAAGATCATACCGTTTCATTGTAAGCTCCAAAGTTGGAGATAAATTTATCGCACTGGCATTATTTACGAGGATATCTATACCTCCAAATCTATCCACAGTCTCATCAACAGCAGCTTGAATCTGAGTTTCAAATCTTATATCTGTTATACACGGTAGAGCTTGACCTCCCGCAGATTCAATATCCTCCACAGAAGTATATACTGTGCCAGGTAATTTTGGATGAGGTTCTTTAGTTTTAGCTACTACGGCAATATTGGCGCCATCGTGAGCAGCTCTTAACGCAATGGCCTTCCCAATCCCCCTACTAGCGCCAGTAATGAAAATTGTTTTTCCTTTCAAAGTTGCCATTTATATCATCTTTATACTTTCGATTTATTTTCATATTGTATTGTTATTTTTAATTTCAAACAATTTTAAATAGTTTATATTAATACTTCATAAGAAAATCTAATAAAATACTACTAATTTCTTATTTAATTTTTTAGATTTTTCTATCTTTCTAATCATAATCCAATATAAGATATTTTCTTGTAAACCACCAAGAAATTAACAATATTAAAGAGCAAATCGGACTCCAAATTATTAATCCCATTGAATATGTTAATGAACTAACCGTAATTTTTGGTAATTCGTTTAAAGCTCCTAATAAAAAAATTCCAAATGCTTGAAATATGTTTAGAAAGATTGATGGAATACCAGCATATGTTCCAGCTTTTAACTCTCCGGTAATTTTTTCATCGTATTCAGCAAGATCAGCAAAAATAATTGCAGGTAATAAATACCATCCTCCTATCGATGCACTAATACCGATCATATAAAGCAACCCAACAATTAAAAAATTATTTAATGGAATTAAACCTAATAAGGTAATTGGAAGGATTAATGCAGCCAGGATGTAAATATATAGTACGGCTTGTTTCTTTCCGAATTTCTGTATTATTCTTCTCCAGATTTCAAGGAAAGCAATGACAAAAAATAAATTAATACCCAAAATTAAAAGATATTCATTTGGATTTAAATTTAAAACCAATTCAAAAAAAGGGAGCATCTGGTTGATTATTATGATCCATGCTATACTTGAAAGTCCAATCATTAAATTAACTGCCATAAAATTTTTGTTTTTTACACTTACTTTTAAGATCTCTTTAAGATTTGATTTTATCTCAACCCTTGGCTCTATTGGCATTAAAAAAGCATTTAAGCAAAAAAGAACAATAGTTAAAAGACCAAAAATGGATATGGGAATACTAAAATAGAAAGGTAGAACATTTGGAGAAATAGAGATTTGAGCAAAAACTTCTGTTAAGATTAACAAGATAAAACTCCAATTAACAAGAGTTCCTAACAAATTAAATATGTTCTGGATTAGAGAGACTTTTGGACGTTCATTAATATCAAACTGCTCAGCCAACCATGCTTGATAAGGCGTAGTTATACCATAACTAGCCTTAAAAATTATTTCCCAGATAAGTAGCCATATGAATAAAACGATTTTATTATTCAAATCAGGCAATATTAAGGAAGGCATCATTAGAAAAATGAAAGAAAGTCCTATAAGAGGAGAAAAAATAATAATATATGGTTTCCTCCTGCCCCACTTTGTATATTTTATATCACTAATCCATCCAAACAAAAATGAAAACACAGCAATACTAATATAACCTATAGATAACGCAATTCCGACAAGAAAAGGTGCAACTTTATATCCTATAGTATACAAGGCGAATAAACTAAATCCCTCAATTCCCAATACTATTGACAATCCTATCCGCGGCATTCCAAAAATAACTGCTTTTTTACTCATAACTAAAACATTCAATCAAATAATTTCTTTCGCTTGAAATTTCTAGTATAACATAGGATATATTCATATAAAATGTTAGTCATTGTTCCAAATTTACCTCCCTATACTAATTTTCTAATTCTTCTCTAATAATATTTATAAATTAAATCAAACTAAGTTCAATAGAAAAACCCGATATTATTCCAAAAAGTGAGGAGCTGATTTTATAATATATAGTAATATGGATGATCCAAATTTAGAATATGAAGAAACAATAAATAAGTTATCAGAACAAATTACTGAATTATTTACAAAACTTCATTATTATCAAGCCGTTGTTGCAGAAAAGGATGCACAAATAAACCAATTGACTAATGAAATCAGTCAATTAAAGACACAAATTCAAAATATATCACCCTCATTAACTCCACCACCTTACCCTAGTCAGCAATCATATACGCCTCCATCAATACCCAAATTGGAATCTTATACTTCCAATGAAGATGCTAGAATAAACAAACGCGTTTGCCCTAACTGTGGTGCGATGGGTTTTGCCATAAGAGAAGTTGATGATAAAAGCAGGATTATTAGCTATATTCCAAGACGAATCTATGCTAAAAAGAAAGCTTGCACTAAGTGTAGATATGAATG
>JBHLKB010000249.1:0-4398 GCA_048887205.1 Candidatus Hodarchaeota archaeon | reverse complement strand
GCCTCTTGGCTTTTTAAAATCATATTGGATTAATAATTTTATTTAATAATATTTTTTCGTTCAAATATATTGTGAACATATAATGGGTGGTCTTTTCGGAGTTTTTTCAAATAGCGATTGTTTAGAGGACCTTTATTATGGGACAGATTATCATTCCCATTTAGGAACCAGAAGAGGCGGATTGGCTGTAAAAAATGCAGGCGGTTTTCAAAGGTTCATTAAAGACATTACAACTACTCAATTCAGGTCGAAATTCGAGAAAGATATAAAGAAAATGCATGGGAATAAAGGTATTGGAGTGATCAGTGATTATGATGATCAACCTTTAATAATTAACTCACGTTTAGGTGTATTTGCTATTACTACGGTTGGAAAAATTAATAATTTGGAACAACTAGCAATAGAAGCATTAAAAAACGGATCACACTTCTCAGAAATGCATGGAGGAGAAACGAATCCAACAGAAATGGTAGCAACAATTATTACCCAAGGTGCAACTTTTGAAGAAGGAATTCAGAAAGTCCAAGATATGATTGAGGGATCTTGCACCATGCTTATATTAACAAGTGAAGGTATTTATGCGGTTCGAGATAAACTTGGTAGAACACCTCTCATTATAGGGAAAAAAGCCGGAGCTTATGCTATTACAATGGAAACTTGTGCATTCCCTAACCTTGGGTATAAAATAATAAAATACCTCGGTTCAGGTGAAGCAATTTTCATAAGTAAGAATGGTCTTGAACAAAAAATCGCACCTGGTAATCGGACGCAAATTTGTGGTTTTTTATGGGTTTATTATGGATATCCCGCTTCTAATTATGAAGGTATTAATGTAGAAGTTGTTCGTTATAAATGTGGCTCTTACTTGGCAAAGAGTGATGATGTAGATATTGATCTTGTAGCAGGTATTCCAGATTCTGGAACAGGACATGGTCTAGGTTATGCAAGTGAATCAAAAATTCCTTTCTCACGACCTTTTATAAAATACACCCCAACATGGCCCCGGAGCTTCATGCCTCAAGTTCAATCTATTAGGGATTTAGTTGCGAAGATGAAACTCATTCCGATTAAAGAACTCATTAATAATAAACGCTTACTTTTCTGTGAAGATTCAATCGTGAGAGGGACTCAACTGAGAAAAACTATTCAAAGATTATACGAATATGGTGCCAAAGAAGTACATATGAGACCGGCATGTCCTCCGCTTGTTTATGGCTGTAAATTCCTTAATTTTTCCCGTTCTCGTTCTGAGTTAGATTTAGCGGGACGGTGGGCTATAAAAGAACTTATTGGTAGGGATATCGGTGATCCTGCTGATTATACCGATCCTGATTCTGATAACTATAAAGCCATGGTTGATGTTATAAGAAAAAGGTTGGGATTGACAACATTACGATACCAAAGACTTGAAGATTTGGTTAGTGCGATCGGATTGCCAAAAGAAAAGATATGTACCTATTGCTGGGATGGAGTAGAATAGTTAAGCTCTACTTTTAATTATCGACTTTTCTAACTCAGCTAATTTTTGTACAGATTTTAATTGATATTCACCTGTTAAACAAGCTAAACATAACTGATTTTCATTTTTTCCAATTGCTTGAGTTAAATCCTCAATTCTTTGGTATAAAAGTGTATCTGGCCCGATTTTCTTTTGAATTTCTTCTAAATAATTCTCTCCGAATATTTTTTGAAACCTACCTGCAATTAATTCATCTCTCGTAGGAAAATCAATTCCCATATAACATGGACTAATAATAGGAGGACAGCTTACACGTAGATGAACATGCTTAGCTTCTCCTTTTTCTCTCAATAATGACACAATTTGTTGGGTTGTCGTTCCTCTCACAATTGAATCATCTAAAAGGAATACATCTTTATCTTTAACAATACTTTTAATAGGATTTAATTTCTCCTTCACAGCAATTTTACGTTTTGTTTGACCAGGCATGATAAATGTTCTATGTACATATCTATTTTTCATTAATCCTTCTACATAAGGGAGTTTTGCTTCTTTAGCATATCCAACTGCCACACTACGGCCAGAGTCTGGAACTGGTACAACTATTGCATTTTCTCTTATTTCTGAATTCTTCAAGATAGGATCATTTTTAGCTAGATTCATACCTAACCTTAATCTTGCTTCTGCAACTGAAACTCCATCAATAATTGAATCTGGTCGTGCGAAATAGACATATTCAAATTGGCATATAGCTGTCCTATTAGTTTTAATAATCATTTCTGAGTGAATATCTTTTTGATGACTTAGATGTACAATTTCTCCTGGTCTTATGTCTCTCAAGAAAATTCCACCAACAATATCTATCGCACATGATTCAGATGCAATAAAATACAGATTTCTTTGCTCTGATTTTAGTTCCCCAATACATAAAGGTTTAAATCCTAAAGGATCTCTCATTGCGTAAATATCCCCTTCTTTTGTCATCAATATTAAGGAATAAGATCCATCTAGCAATTTACTTGTTATTTTGAGAACTTCAGGCCAATCTTCTGTTCCAAATGCAATTGAACCTATCAATTGTGCCATTACTTCAGTATCTGTATCAGTAATAAAAACACGTCCCATGTTATCCATATTCTTTTTTATTTCATCAAAATTTGCTATGGTTCCATTAAAAGCCATGGAAAATTCAATTTCATTATTTTTAAAATGAAAAGGTTGCATATAATCAGTAGATTTATATCCCATAGCACCTGTGGTTGCATATCTATTGTGGCCAATGCCTACATTTCCCCAATACTGAGAAATAACTTTATCATCTAAAACTTTTGAAACCAATCCGCTCTTCTTATATGTATATATCTTTCCACCTGTTTTTAATACTGATATTCCAGTAGATTCTTGTCCTCTATGTTGTAAGGCGATTAAACCTTGATATAAAAGTTTTGAAACTGAATATCCTAAATCGTTAGTAATTACCCCAAAAATGGCGCAATGTTCTCGAGGTTTTTCTCTCTTTTTTTGTAGGTTTTTTTTAAAAAGCATGATATTAGATAAAATGAGAGAGACAATTTTATTATCTTCAATTAATTTAAATCATATATAATTTTTAATTATTAGTTTAATAGAATATTAGATATTTCCTCAAAAAGAGTGTTAAAAATAAGATATAAAACTAAATTCCTTGCAATAGCGGTTTTAATTGGAGGGAAAAGTAATCGATTTGGAAGTGATAAGGGATTATTTGAATTCCTTGGAAAACCACTAGTTTCTTACCAACTTGAAACTCTAAGTCAACTTAATTATAGTATTTTTTTAGTCGCTCATTCCATTAAGCAAGTACAAGATTATATGAAAAAAATAGATTTTAAAAAAGTCAGCGCTTTCATCATAGATGAAAGAGATATAGATAACGATAAGTCTTTTCATACACCAATGTTAGGTTTATATTCTGCCTTTAAAGAATTAAAAAAACTAAAATATCGAAAAGTTTTAGCATTATCATGTGATGCTCCTCTAATAAAAAGAGATGTGCTAATATACTTAATAGAACAATCTAAAAAATTCGATTGCTGTATACCTCAATGGAATAATGGTTTTTTAGAACCGTTAATTGCTGTTTATCCAGTTAGGAAAGCATTAAAGATTGCAAAAAATAATATTAAAAGAAAATCATTTAAATTAACTAATTTATTAAATTCTCAATGGAAAACTAATTTTGTACCTATCGAGAAATCAATTCAGCCTTTAGATAAAAAATTGGTTTCATTTGTAAATATAAATGTACAATCAGACTTAGAGCTAATATATCAAGATTTACTGAAAACGAAATCATCCAATCAATTAGAAGAAGAATAAAAAAAAAAAAATTATTTAAATTTAATCAGTACCCATAATTCCACCGATTAGACCTAAAACTCCCCCACCCAGTAAAAGATATGTACCGAGTCCAACACTTCCAATCATTACATCTAAAGGTATTATATTAGCGACTAATGGGGGATAATCGAACAAATCGGCGAACTGACCAATTTCTACCGGTAGAACGGCAAAAAATGTTAATACGAAATAGATACCTATTACAATTGCAAATAAAGATCCTATTATGGCTAATGCCCGACTTTTCACCCCTAATATAATAAAAAGTCCTGCTAAAAGAAAGATAATAAATACGACAGCCATTACAATAGTTAATACATCCGATAGGAAAGCAGTGGGAATATTCATTATAAATCCTATGCCATAGAAAGAGCCTGCAAAAGAAAAAAGGTATGTAGCTAATAGTGTTACTATTCCACCTAATATACAGAATATTTTTCCAGCACCCATAAATAATCACTTTTCGTTTAAGTTTTATTTTAAGTTATTAATATTAATTACGTAAATTTATATATATAATATTAATCTATTTTAGCAATACAATGCTACATGAATAGTTT
>JBHLKB010000248.1:0-4415 GCA_048887205.1 Candidatus Hodarchaeota archaeon | reverse complement strand
CTAAATATTTTGAAAGAAATTCTTCTAAAGATGCTTTGACATCTCGAGTAATATGGTGCTCTATTTCACATGATAGATTCTCAATAACGTCTTGATTTTTTATTTTTAAGACTTTCGCAAAAAATTGGTGAAGTAAGGAATGAATTTCATTTAATTGTTTAGCAATTTTTTTACCTTGTTCGGTTAATCTTATGGATTTTCTTGGTTCCCATTTTATTAGTCCTTTATTTCTTAATTTTTCCAACATACCGGATACAGAAGCAGGCTCAACTTGAAGATTTTCTGCAATTTCTTTATTAGTGACCCACCCACCTTTTTTTTTCTTAGATATATTATGAATTTCATCTAAGTATCTTTGGTAGCTTTCTGGAATATCTGAAATTTTTGAATTGCTATTGAAACTTTTCCTCGCCATCGTTAAATTACAAACTTTGAGTAATTTGAAATATAATTTTAGTTTTCTTTCAAGATTGTTAACAAAAAATATTCTTAAAATTCTTTCTGATTTAACTTATTTATCGTTTATTCTTATAGATTTTATATTATAAATGTTCTTAATATGAATATAATTTATTTAAATTTTTAATTTGTTGAATAGATGATAAAAAAATTTCATGGTATATTATTTTTGATTGTAGGAAACTCTGGATCTGGGAAAGATACTATCATTACGGAAGTTGCTAAAAATTATCCTTCAAACATGATAACGATTTTTGTTCCGAAAAGATATATTACAAGACCTCCATCTGAGTTTGAAAAAAATATTTCAATAACTACTCAGGAATTCAGAGAAATGGATAAAAGAGGAATGTTTGCATTAAAATGGCATATTTATGAATTAGATTATGGAATTCCAATAGAAATAGATAATTACCTTAAAAATGGACACCCTGTTATTATTAACGTTAGTCGTACAATAGTAAAAGAAGCAAGAGAAAAATATGATAATATTAAAGTAATTTTTATCGAGGTTCCTTTTGAAATTACATATAAAAGGATAAAAGATCGAAAAAGAGAAAGTGAAGAGCTGTTAAAAGAAAGAATTGAAAGGGCGAGGACACACCAACAATTTCCCGAGGCTGATTTTACAATTGATAATTCCGGAAATTTGGATGATGCTGTTAATCAATGTCTTAATTATCTATTAAAAGTTATAAAAAGGAAAGAAAAAGAAAAAAATTGATTAAATTTTTTTAGAACTAAACATTAAAATTTAATATTAAAAAGATTTTATGGCTCGGTTCGTATAGTGGTTAGTATTGGGGACATTTCTATACCTTAAAGAGACTCTAATGTGAATCCCTAGAGACGGGTTCAATTCCCGTACCGAGCCCTCTCATTATAATCATATTAGATTATTACAAATAATAGAGCATATGAAATAACTTTGAACTTAGATAAGGATAAACTGAGAGACCTTCCAGGATGGGAAAAAGTTGCACCAATACCAGTTTGCATGGGAGGAGATTATCGTGCTTTGACATTCTGTTGTAAACCGGGTTATTCTTTGACATTTGTCTTTAAATGTGGAAGAGATGAAAAATTGAGTGAGCTTGGCCTTAGTACTGATGAGTTTATCAAAATTAAAGAAGAATTCTCAAAGGAAAACAATTGGGATTCTGAATTTGTTTGTTTCGGATCTCTCTCTTATTGTTGCATGAGAAAAAATGGCTGTTCAAGAAGAGATATTGCGTTATTAGAAAGATATCCAAACATGGATTTAGATGATATTATGAGAATTTATTTTCAAAAAAAAAAGGAATTATCCAAGAAAATATTAGAATGCATTAAAAACGATGAGGGTAAAAAGAAAGTAAAACCATTTTTAGAGTTATTTTAAAAATCGTCTATCCACAAATTTTTTTATCAAATCTTATATAAAAGTAAATAGAGAAAATGATAGT
Organism: Candidatus Hodarchaeota archaeon; assembly: GCA_048887205.1. Classification (GTDB taxonomy): domain Archaea; phylum Asgardarchaeota; class Lokiarchaeia; order Sigyniarchaeales; family SOKP01; genus Loki-b32. The sequence goes on along the minus strand of JBHLKB010000248.1, from coordinate 2,511 downwards.
ATCTGTCACTCATGAATTAGATCTTGATGGATTAGGTTCTCAAGCAATAATTAAAAGATATTTTAATAAATCTCTTAAAAATAATAATAATGAAATTATACTTCATTTTGCTCATTATACAAATTTTATAGAAAAATTAAAAGAAATTCTAAGAGCTAAGACACTTCCAGATCAATTAATTATATCAGATATTGGTTTTAATGAGGATTTTAAAAAACTCTTTTTGTTTTTTAAGCAATATAAAGAGAAGTCTCATAAGATCCTCTGGTTTGACCACCATTTAGTAGACAGAGATAATATAGAAGAATTGAGAAAAACACTTGATTTATATCTAAATGATCAAAATAGATGTAGCGCTGAAATAATCAAAGATTATTATTTACCAGATGATTCTATTGCTAAAAAAATAGCATTATTTTCAAGAGACGTAGATTTCCATTTGAAAAAATACTCAATTGCATCCAATCTTCAGTCAATTATTGCATACCATCGAGGATATAAAGGAGATAAGACTAAAAAAAAAATTGTTGATCTAATGTCCAGAGGAATTTTTGAAAATGAGTGGTACAATGAAAAATTAATAAAAATAAAAAAATGGGAAATTACACAATCCAATTTTGCATTAAACCACGTAAAATTATTAGAAATTGATAATTTTGGAGAAATTGTAATTTCTTTTGCGAGAATAGGTGGAGGAAAATTGAGTTCCCTCCTTAAAGATAATTATCCTGATGCAAAAGTTTTCATTGGAATTGATTCCCGGTTTAATGAAATAACTTTACACAGTAATTATATTAATTGTAGAGAATTAGCCAAATATTTCTATGGTGGAGGTCATAAAACTAGGGCAGGATTTAGATATCAAAACATATTTACTACAGAAAATAAAATAAATCAAGGTTTCATTCAGGAAATAAAAGAAAAAATCCTAAAATATCGAATTTAGATTGGATACCCTCAAAATGACAAATAAAATTACTAAATATTCTTTTTTGTCAAACGAAAAATAGGAAGTTTTATAAAGCACTATTTTTTCCCTTAAATAAGATTAAGATGATTCTTGAACAAGTTATGCCTCATCCTCATCGTGATGATATTTATATTAATGAAATAATAACTCCTCACAATGAGATTACACAAAGCGACAAACAAATGGTAAATCGCATCCTTTTAAAAGAAGTCGCTAGAAATGAGGCAGAAATGTCAAATTAAACCCTAAGTTTCTATTAAAGATATAAAAAAAGAAAAATAATTATTTATTGATTTTTGTGCAAATTAATGGAACCACATAAGTTAATAAGAAAGATACTAGAGCATAACGGAAAAATCTATAAAATACATTATCAATTTCTAATAAATATTCGAATGGTAGGAAAGAAACGAATAGAATTGCAATACCTATTACTATATTTATTATTTTGCTTTTGGTACTCAGTGCAGATGGATCATATTTTATATATTCCTGTTCTAGGAGATATCCAACTCCAAAACCTAATAAAACTCCTCCAACTAGCCCAAAAGCACCAGCATCTGGATAATCGGGAGGAAAATTTTGAGTTGCTAACTCTACATACGCCCTAGGCCATATAAATGTTCCAATTAAAAATAACGCAAGAGATACAACGACCGTTAACACAATCTTCATAATAAAGTTAAGTTTATTAAATTGCGGACTAACAATAGGTTCAAAATAAATGTAAGCTAATAAAAAACATATACCAAGTAATAATGCACCAATAATATCTTGTAGATCATGTACACCGATTATTATCCTTGAAATTGAAACAAGAAAGATAATAGCTGAAAGTATAATTGGAATAATTGGAATTTCATTATACTTTTTTCTATCTTTGAATTCATAAGAAAGATATCCCCAAAAACTTACAGATGTCTGCGTATGGCCAGATGGAAATCCATAAGAAGATTCAAAGACACCTAATTCCTCTATTGGAGGATCTGTGTCTATATTAGTGGAGGGTCTCCCATCTTGAAAGACTTCTTTGAAAACACCACTAAGATAATATGAAAAAAGCAGGCTTAAAGCTAAATTTTTAGCAGATTTCTTGTTGTATGCCAGATATAATATTGCTAAAATTACCATAAATACTATAGGCTCGCCTAGATATGTAATAGCGTTAAATATCGATCGTACAGTAGAATTTTCAGAATAGAAAGCTAGATTAACTTCAGGTATCAGAGAAATCAAACCAACTATTATTATTACTAAGGATGTAATTCCAATAATCAATAGAGCTCTTTTTGATAAATATTCTTTTTTTTCAGACATTTTTTTTTAACCAATTTGAAATTGATTAAAATTTTATTTGATAAAGAAATTAATAAAGATTTCTACAAAATTAATATAATTGAACTTATTTGTTTTTAAAAAGATAACTTAAATAATAAATGTAAAATTCTAGTTAAAGATGGAAATTTAATCAATCTTAATATCTCTTTGTTTTTCATCGATTTTCTTTAATTTAACTTCCAATATTCCATTGGTATATCGAG
>JBHLKB010000247.1:0-4421 GCA_048887205.1 Candidatus Hodarchaeota archaeon | reverse complement strand
ACTTATCAATATGATACTTGATTGTATTACGAGAAAGATTTAAAACTCGAGATAGTTCAGAAGAATTAATTCCGGGATGTTCTTGAATTATATTTAGGATTTCTGAAGTAGTTTTTGATTTTGTAAGCAGGATTTTTATGTTATTATTTGATTCAAATGAAGATGTAATTGGAAAATAAATTGTATACTGCCCATATTTTTCTTTCTTTATTATATGATATTTCAATAGAATATCTAAATGCCATTGCAATTGACCTTTTTGCAATTCACAGCCTCTTAATAATTCATTATGATGTATTCCTGGATTGTTGAGAATATGCTTCAATATATTCAAACGATGTTCATTTTCAAAAATTTCTTTTAGAGTCAAATATGATTTTCCTTTTTTAATAAATGGTCTTCTTATAAAATAGCCACTATACTCCTTAACAGTAAGCACTTCAAAAATGGATAATACTATAACAGCACCTATTAAAATTGATGTTAAAATTATTCCTAGAGTGATTTCTTCATTAGGACCGAAAAAAAGGTCATATGATTTAATTAATTGATATAGAACAACTGATAATAAAATAAGAGAAAAAGCTATAAGAATAAATTTCAATAAGAAGAAAGATTTAATTCTTTTTCGTGGTTTGGGATCATTCAATTTCTTTAAACCCGTTGAAATTTATTCTTTAATAGTTCTATTCCTTTTTATTTTTAAGAATGGAAATAGAAAAGAAACATTATTTTCATAATCTAAAAATTCATCTCCATATTTAGCTTTTAAGGAAACATCTTCAATCTTACCTAAAATTATATATGCCAATACTTCTAATACCCAAATATAAAACAAAAACGTATTTCCATCGATATAATAGAGCTCAAAATAGAAAATTGGGCTAGTTTGAAAAGCGATTACTGTCATACCAAAAGTTATTATAATAAATGAAAGATATTGAGGATGCCTTACATATTTATATGGACCTGTTCGAATTAATTGGTTTCTGTGAGTCAATTGATATATCAAAGAATAAATAAAGCATATGAAACCGAATAACACAAAATAAAAAGCATGATTCCTCAACGTGAATTGAATATCATAAGAAAGAATTCCTGGATTTTGAAAAAAGAAGGATAAATAAGCTATTAATGGCACACTCATTATACCAAACCAGATTGTAGTGCAAGGTACATATTGGAAAATTGGAATTAAGATAGAACTAATACTGGTAAAAATTGAAATTATTTTATTTTTAATCTTATTTCCATTAAGGTTCATTAACTTTTACCCTTTAATCTATTGTTTTATTTATAGAATAAGAGATAATTCTGTTTTTAAAGGTTTAAGGTGCACTTTTCTAACAATTTCAAAAAAAAAAAATGATGCTTATTAATTTCTTAACTTTTTCTTTAAGAATACATATCCCAATATTTCCAAACCAGCACCTGTGAATAGTCCAATAATCCCAAAACCAGGACGTAAAAGACCCCAAAAACTATGATTATGAGATGATATTGTTGAAACTTCTTTCATAACCATCCAAGCTATTGTTAACATCACTGTTAATATAGGAAAGACCAACCAATTCATTTTAGGGGATAGAGTTATCTTCTTATATCTAATAGAACTAATTAAAAGATACGTATTTAAACCAATAATTAAAAATGAAAGTGTAAAGGAGATATAACCTGTGAAACTCGTATTTAATCCAATCCTAATTGTTGTAAGAATTCCATCTATATAATCAAAAGCAATATAAAAATCTAACATCCAACGATAAAATTCAGAATATAACGAAGATAATTGATAAGAAAAAGTAGCTGCTGGAGTTAAAAAGGAGATAAGTATTATAAGTCCACCCATAAATGAAAATATCCATAGATATTTCTTAATTTCAACCATACTATAATTCAAACCTTATAATTTCAAACTTTTGGTTAATTAATTTACATTTTTAGAGTATAACTTATGATAATAAAGATTATAATTATAATTAGTATTAAAGTGAAGTTGACGTTGATTGTAAGAAAAGGAATGCGAGAGTCTCCCGTTATATGGTCAATGAGAACCTCAATATATGTAAAGGGTCCCAGTCCATTTTCAGAGGGAAGAGGTGGCGTTTGGTCGAAAATGTAACTGGTAATCAAATAAAATTCATCAATTTCAGAACCAAAAATATCTTTATTAATTGAGTTAGTCCCTTTGTTAGTTAGGTTTTGATAAACATGCCAGCCAGAAGTATCATGAAAAATAATGGATACCCCTATTGTTTTATCTGTGTTTTTTAGAATATCAATTGTAAATTCATCAGAAGGAGGCTGTATTTTATGAATATGAAAACCGTAATAGTAAAGCTTTATCTTGTGGTTAAGGAGAGGAACCTCAACAGTAGTATATTTAGTAACACGAGCATCTATAGTTTCAAAACCATAGAGGTTATTGCCAAATCCTAATTCATCTATAGTTAATGCTGTTATCCAATTCAAATATAATTCATTAAATGTAATATTATAGCCCTCTCTTTGCAACACAAGTTCTATTCCATGAGCTCCATCTGCAGGTTCTGTTATTAAATTTCGGAGGATAGAGACACCATAATGTTCAGCAATGTAGAATGCAAACAAGTAAGCGCTTCCATAATCAGTAGAATTTAACATGTTCCAATATAGAAGAGAATCTTCAGGATGATCAAGAAAGATACTTACTTGCGGAACAAGATTATCATATGGAGTTAAATAATCAGCATAATACATAGAATATTCAGCTAAAGCTTCGAGAGTGAAGTGAGGCTCATCCATTTCATTATTAAACCAAATAAGATGATGAAGCTCATGAGCAATTGTAGGAATCCATGTTTTATAATAGATGTGGAACATTTCACACAAATTAGAATATTCTAATTGCAGTTCATTTCTTTGATCATAATAACTGATAGGATTTTGAGAAAGCAAAATTATGATTCTTGGATCACCATCTATATCCCCCAATGTTCCATTGGGATGTCCAGCTAAATCAGTGATTCGGGGATAAATTGTATAATCGAATTCATCGCAAATATTTTCTGCTTGTTTAATAGCAGAATGCTCTCCTTGTGCTGCAATACAAAAATCTTCCATATAAACATAGCAATTCTCTCCTATTGAGAGTAATTTTGCATTTATTTTATAATATGAAGAACTAGAGAATTTATAGACCCAGAAAGCTCGTTGATCTCTAAGGTCTAGCAAATTGTTGTTTTGGATTGCGTTTTGAGAACTTATAGAAGGAGAGCATAAACATTTTTGTTGAGAAAGATTAGAGTGCCTTAATATATCATTATTTTCAGAGTTTTGCCTTGAATTAGTTCCCTTTGGTTCTTTGTGAGGTTTAATATCAAAAAGATGTTCATTTCCCATTAAGAGAAAACTTGCATAAAGTATCTCAGAAAAAAAAATAATGAAGAACATAAAGTTAACTATTCGAAAATATAATTTTATCTTGGACAAATTCAACTTTTCCAACCTTTATTTTCCTAGATTCTTGTAGGAATACTATTTATAAAGGATTAAGGTGCACTTTTCGAACAATAGATCTAATGAAATTAAAGAAAATTATTCTAATTCATCTAGTCCTTTAGTTTTTATAGGAGGACGGGGTGGTACTCGGAAAAATTTTTGTGCAGGATAGCCGATAATTATAACCCCCCATACTCTACCTTGAATTCCTGCAATTTTTTCTCGTATTTCTTTATTTGTTATTAACACTCCATGAGCTAACCCAATCCAGCAAGTTCCTAATCCCAGAGATTGTGCACTTAACATTCCATATGTCAGAGAAATAGTAGCGTTCATACCATCATTTGGATTAATTGAATGAATAATCATTACGTGGGGGGCATTATAAAATATTGCATCAAAGCCGAATTCTTTCGCTTTTTTAAGATTTTCACTATACCTTGGATTATTAGAAGCAATTATATCATCCATAACTGATTCTGACAATTTTTTAATTATTTCATCATCTGAGATTAGCGTACATTCTAAAGTTCGGATATTAGCACCTGTAGGGGCATATTTCATAGAATTTAAGACTTTTTCCATAATAGCTCTTGGAATTTTTTTCTTTTTGAATCCTCTAATAGATCTTTTAGCACTCATGAATTTATGCATTGTTTCATATGAGATTAGCATACTAGGATCTTGAACTCCTTCAAAAGTTAATACATCCCCCATATCTTCATAGAGAATAGCATCAGTAGGACACATAGCAATACAGCGTCCGCATAAATTACATATATTTAGGGGATCTTCAAATATTACTTTTTCTTGTTCTTTATCTTGTCTAAAACATCTTGGGCATGTAATTAAGCAGATTTTGCTATTTTTACATTTTTCGTAATCGATTCGTAATATAGGCATATTCAAATCATTTTTTCTTTATTTCAAAATTGATATCT
>JBHLKB010000246.1:0-4423 GCA_048887205.1 Candidatus Hodarchaeota archaeon | reverse complement strand
AGCTAGTTTACTTTCTGGTCTAATACCAATAGATAAAATAATTAAATCTGTTTCTATCACTCGACCACTTTTTGTTTTAACAAAAAGTTTATTCTTATTATTTCTGCCAAAAGAATCAACGGGGTCTTCTAAAACTAAACAGACTCCATTTAATATTAGTTCTTGATGAATAAATTGCGCTATTTCCTTATCGATTGGAGGCATAACCTGATCCAACATTTCAACGATTTTTACTTTAACCCCTTTCTCAGCTAAATTTTCTGCCATTTCTAATCCAATAAATCCTCCTCCAACTATAACCGCCTTCTTTAAATGAGACTTTTCAACATAATCACGGATTTTTACAGCATCTGGAATTGTCCATACTGTAAAATAAGGAATATCATCAAGCCCGACAAATGGAGGTATTATTGGTTTTGACCCAGTTGCTAGTATTAAATAATCATAATCAAGAGTGTATTCATTTAATCCTTTTAAATCTTTTACTTTAACCCTTTTTTTGTCTTTGTTGATTGAAATTACCTCATTATTAACCCGAACATCAATATTAAATCTTTCGAGGAATCTTTTTGGTGTCACTAATTCTAAAGACTCACGATCTTTTATTATATTCCCTACATAGTAAGGTAATCCACAATTCGCAAATGATACGTATGGGCCTCGATCTAACATAATAATTACAAAATCTTCTCTTAATCGTCTTAATCTAGCGGCAGCAGAAGCCCCTCCAGCAACACCACCTACTATTACTACTTTTTTCATTAAAATCACTAATTCATTTATAATTTACTCGATATCCTTATCCTATTTTATAAAGCGATTAATATAAATTTAGTTGTTATATGTTAGAAAAATTACTAAATAACCTAATATTATTATGAACGATATTAAGATGGATGTTAACAAAATATTAACCGAAATAAAATCATGTGTAGACTGTAAGAATTGTCTAGAGGTATGTGACACCTATAAAGTCACAAAAAATATATTAAAATCTCCGAACGGAAGATTAAAAATAGCCCAAAAAGTATTTGATAATCAAGAGATCTCAGAAGTAGAAATTATTAGCCTTTATACTTGTACTTTATGCTCATTATGTGATTTAACTTGTCAACAAGAAATCAATATTTCAGAAATTATTCATTCATGTAAAGTAAGACTTGTAGAAAAAAATAAAGCACCATTAAAAATACATAACAAAATCATAAATGGAATTATTGAAAAAGACAATTCTGTTGGTGGAGAACCAGATGAAAGATTAACTTGGTTACCTGAAAGATATAAGAAAGAAGAAGTATTTGAAAACAAAGATTCAGACACTCTTTTGTATTTTGGATGTATGTCTTCATTTCGAGTTAAAGAAAGCGCTACTTATCCCTATGAAATCTTAAAAAATGCGGGTTATGATTTCAAAATTTTAAAAAATGAACCCTGTTGTGGAGAATATGTTTATTCCGCAGGAAATCTTGAAGTCGCTAAAAAGATTTTTGAAGAAAACATTAAATTATTTAAAAGAATTGGGATTAATAACTTAATAGTTACTTGTGGTGGATGTTTATATGCTTTTGATAAAGTCTATAAAAAATATTTTGAGGATTTCAATATAAATGTTAGACATATAGTTGATGTTATATATGAATTAGAAAAAGAAAATAAAATTACTTTAAAGCCCTTAAATAATGTAATTACATATCACGATCCTTGCCGAGTAGGAAGAAAATATAAAAGTGGTCCTCTATACTCTGAGCCTCGAGAGCTTTTAGAAAAGTGTGGATTAGAAATAAAAGAATTAATACCTAATCCAGAAGAATCTCCTTGCTGTGGGGCAGGATCAGGAATTAGAGGGGTTGATAGTAGTATTTGTATTAAAATTGGTAAAGCACTATTTGATCATATTGAAACAAGAGAAATTGCATCATCTTGTCCTTTATGTGTATTTAATTTTAGATATGTGAATTATAAGAATCAATTAGACAAAGAAAGTAAGTATATAACAGATTATATTTTAGAATCTATGAAAAAATAGGTAAAAAAAATTAACCCCTGTAATCTAAATAAATTACTACATCAACAAATAGTTCATAATTTTCATCCTCATCATAATCATGAATTATGACTTGTTCTACCTCATCAAGTTCTCCTTTTATTTCTAATAGCTCAGATTGGTGTAATATTTTAACATCCGATTTCTTTAATCTTTTAGCGAGTTCTTCTCTTCCAGGGACTTCTTTTGAAGAGGTTACAACAATTACTCTTCCTGTATATTCTGTTAATTTTAAACCAAGCTCTATAGAATCATCCCCAGAATCTACAATTAATACCCGTTTATCTCTGAATTCCTCTAAATCTTCTGGAATTTCTTTATAAGCTCCCTTTCCAAGAAATTCATCGAAACCAAGTATAACACTAATTTCAAGTTGGCATGATGTTGCAACTTCAACTTCAGGTTCAGATCCCGTCCTATAGTTATCAATAGCCGCTTTTAGAGCATCAGCTGCGAGATTTGAGCAGTGCATTTTTATTGGTGGAAGCCCTTCTAATTCATCAGCTACATCTTGTCGTGTTATTTTATAAGCATCCTCCAATGTCAATCCTTTAGCCATTTCAGTAATCATGGAGGATGTTGCGACCGCAGAACCACAACCAAATGTTTTAAACTTAATATCTTCAATATATTCTTCATCGTTATCATTTTTCGCCACTTTTATATACATAAACATCAAATCACCACATACAGGATTTCCAACACGTCCAAAGCCATCAGCATTTTCAATTTCTCCCATATTTCTCGGATTGCGAAAATGATCCAAAACTTTTTCAGTATATTGAGTTGATTTCATTTTATTAATTCACCTCATTATATTTTTTTATCAAATCAGGAGGAGTTAAGGGTGATAATAATCTTAACCTTTTAACAATATTAGGTAAAATTTCTATAAGTTTATCAACATCTTGCTCTAGTGTATATCGACCCAGGCTTACAACAAGAGATCCATGTGCTTCTTCATGTAGTAAACCCATTGCTATTAATGTATGGGAAGGTTCTAAAGTTCTTGAAGTACAAGCAGATCCAGTAGCAGCAGCAACATTTTCATCTTTTAGACTAAGAATTAACGATTCACCTTCTATGTAATCAAATCTAAAATGAGCATTATGTGGAAGTCTACGTTCAGGATGGCCATTTAAATATGATTTTGGAATTGTTTCTAATACTTCTTTAATTAATTTATTTCTTAAACTTTTTAATTTCTCTGCTTCATCATAAATTTCTGTTTTCATTATTTCGGCTGCTTTTGCAAATCCTACGATTCCGGGTACATTTTCAGAACCAGATCGCAATCCTCTTTCTTGTCCTCCACCTATAATGATTGGATTTACGTGTACTCCTTTTTTCAAATATAGAGCTCCTACGCCTCTTGGACCATAAATATCGTTTGATGATAATGTAACCAAGTCAATTGGAATCTTTTGTACATCTAAAGGGATCACGCTTTCACTGGCAACAGCATCAGTATGAAATAAAATATTATTCTTTAACGCAATTTCGCTAATCTCCTCTATTGGTTGGAGGGATCCTACCTCATTACTTGCAGTAGAGATTGAAATTAAAATAGTTTTATCAGAGATTAATCTTGCCAGCTTGTCTAGTCTCACAATACCATATTGATCTACTGGAACTCTACTCACTTTGAAGCCATTACGTTCTAAATATTTTGCTATATTCAAAATTGATATATGTTCAATCTCTGAAATTATAATATGGTTTCCTTTCTTTTTATTTCGCATCGCAGCTCCTATTAATGCTAGATTATTTGATTCTGTAGCACCTGACGTGAAAATTATAGAATCGCGATTTGGAGCATTTATAAAATCTGCTATTTTTTGTCTTGAATCACTTAAAGCATCTGTAGCTTCATCCCCTTCGCAATGAAGTGAAGATGGATTAGCAAATTTTTGATTTAAATAAATCGTCATTTCCGAAACTACTCTTATATCGACTGGTTTCGCTGCCTGGTAGTCTAAATACACACTCATTACTATCTCCTCATTTATTACTTCATTTTCTTAAAAATAAAAATTAAGTCATCACCATCTTTGCTGAATTCCACAACCTTCGTATTTGTTCTTTTAGCCCATCTTTTAAGATCTTCTTCAGCAGCAGGATCATCGGCAATAACCTTAAAACATTGTCCTAAATTAAGTTTTTCACTTAAATTCCTGACTTCAAATAAAGGTTCTGGGCAATATAAACCGCGAGTATCTAATTCCTCATCAATTTTCAATTGTTCACTCTGTTTATTATCCAATTTAAAAACCTCCTTAAAAGGATTCTATTATAACATATTCCTTGAGATATAGACAATTCAAAAAGAGTATAAATCTTCTTATTATAATTTAATAAACTTTTCTAATAACTAAGAAA
>JBHLKB010000245.1:0-4424 GCA_048887205.1 Candidatus Hodarchaeota archaeon | reverse complement strand
TATCTTTAAAGCTTTGAAATAGTTGATTAATTTCATTATTGTATGCTTTTATTGAGTTCTCATGTTCTTGAATTTTTGCCAAGCTCTTTTTTTTTTCAAGACTTATTTGATCATATTTATCTAAAAGAGCTTTATTTTGGTTTATTTTTTTTATTAAATGGTCCTGTTCTGTTATTAATTGATCAATTATCACTCCAATATTTTTGCTTTCTGTTTTTATTATTTTTATTTCGTTATCCAGGTTATCTTGCTGTTTCTTAAAATTGATGATAACTTTTTCAAATCCATCAATTTTTTCTGATAACCTATCTAGCTCTTCTTTCGCGTAAATTTTTTCTTGTTGCCAATTTTGAATTTTTGTAATTAAATCTTGCTTTTTATAACTTAACTCTCCCAATTTTTTTGAAAGCTTATTTATATTTTGTTCCTTATTTGAAATTTTATTTAATAGGTTAGATATTTCTTTATCGGAACTTTCCTTTTTTTTCTTAATTCCTTCTATAACTAATTTAACATTTTTTATTATCTCTTCAATATTAATGATTTCTTTTTCTAATTTTTCTCTATTTGCCCATAAAAGTTCATCATTGAATTTCTTTCTAATTTCTAACAATTTATTCTTTTGTTTTAAACGTTCTAGTTTTGGATTTAGTAATTCCAAGCTAATATTTAAGGTGTTTTTTCTACTTTTTAATGATTGAAGATCATTATTCAAATTTAATACATTGGTTTTTTGATGTAATATATCGTCTCTCAACTCTTTTAATCCAATACCTTCCTCTAGAAATGAACATAATTCTGTTGGTTTTAAATTTTTAATTGCATCAATTTTTCCTTGGCTAACAAAAGCAAACTGATTGTCTGGATTAATATTTAAATCAGAAATTAATTTTTGAATTTCTTGAGCTGTGATTTTTTTAAAATCTGGGTCTCCCTTTTTTTGAATTTTGAAGAATGGAGATTGCTTCCTAATAACATATCTTCTTATTTTGATTATTTCCTCTTCATTTTGAATATGAATTTCAACCAGAGCATGATTTTGCCCATTTCTAATGAAATTTGACCATTTTTTATACCGTTCATCTCTTTCATTACTACCTAAAGCAAATTTAATCGCTTGAAATACTGAAGTTTTTCCACTCCAATTAGGTCCTACAATAATCACAAACTTAGATTTACCGAAATCAACTTCATCCTTCTGGAATGATAAAAAATTTTCTAAAGTAACTTTCTTAATGAAAATCCTTTTATTTTTCAATAAGTTAGTTTCTTTTTTTTTTAAACTTGAGCGTGATTGAGAAGCCAAATTTACCTCATCCTAATATATTTTACTTACCAAATGCTTGTTTTATAAGATCTACTCGCTTCTTAGCTTTCTCCAAATTTAACTGCGCTCTATTTGGAGAATCATTTAATATAAATGGATATTTAGCTAACATTTTCATTTCATTTTCTTCTAAGGGCTCTTTTTTAGCTAATTTATCAATAATAAGTGTTAATTCAGTATAGTTCTTAGAAGCCGCATTCTCATATAATTGATTTAACATAAAATCTGAAATGCCTGATTCACGAATTTTGTTAACAACTTCACTTATATCTTTGAAATTTTCAATATCTTTATTCTCTTTGGAGATATAAATTGGTTGATATTGATTGAACACCTCATTTAGTTCCGATTTTGAGTCTTCTCCTGAAACAAGTTGAACAGTATTAGGGATATATTCACCTGATGTAATTAAATCAATCAAGACGTCTGTTATTTCATTAGTAGTTTCATTCAAATCTGAATTTAAAAAATGTTTGAAAATCCCAACTTTTATTAATTGTTTGATGTCTTTTACCTCCCAATTTTCAGTATAATTTACAATATCATTAATATCAAATACAATCTTGTTATTTTTTTCCAAAAAATCCTTTAAAACTGTTTCTCGTTCTATTTTATTCAATAGAGGAATTTTTATAAAAAGATCAAATGTTTTATATATTTTGTTGGACACCTTATTAACATCTTGAATTTCATAGTTTATCCAAACTAAAATTATATTTGTATCGATAAATTTAAAATCAAAACTTTTGCTCAGTCTCGCATTTAGAAAAACTTCTAATAAATTTTTTTCTTCAAATAATTGATTGAATAATGCTTGTTGATTGATCAAAAGTAATTTTTTTTGTATTGGTTTATCATGAACCCCTGTAATAGCCTTGGTTTCATCTTCTTTTTCTATACTTTTTCCAAAAGCCTTTAAAATTGATATAAAACTTTTTAAAAATTTGTTTGGAGCCTTTAAAATTTCATTATCGTTAAATTCAATTAGATCTAAGTAGTAATTTTTAGTAATTAATTTAATATAATCCAATATATCAGTTCCGGGATTAATATTTATTAAAATAGCTCCTTTTGGTCTCAGGTAGCCATTTAAAATGGTATCTTCATGATTGGTTAACATTGTCTTAAGAAAATTTATGATATCATTATATTTATCTCGATAGAAAATATCTTCTTTATCAACATTAATTTCTGAAGGTTTAATTATCCTAAAATACCGTGAAAATTCCGGAACACCGTTTAAATCTTTCATTGAAAATTTTCCTTAATTCCATTGGTAATTTTATGAACATAATTTACATGACATGCAACACATATATATTTAGCGGTACCAATAGTTAGCGACAACTAGATCACCGACAAAAACCGTAAATTTTATAAAATTATATTTTAAGTAAAAAAGATGCATAAATAATTTAAATAAATTAAAACTCTTCTAAATTTTTAAATATTTAAAAATAGAAAAAGTAAAAATATCATAATTATAAATTATTTTTACTCCCACGGCATAAAGAAAAATCCCTTTTCTAATTCAATGAAGATCTTTTTTTATTTGATAATGAATAAATTTCCCGCTTTTAACACCCTCAATCAACCCTGCTTGTTCTAAAATCTTTACATGATGTGAAATAGTTGGTTGAGTTAAATCTAAGATCGTAGAGAGTTCACATATACACATTTCTTTCTTTTTAATAAGATTATAGATCAAAAACCTTGATTCATGACCAAGAGCTTTATGAGAAATAACGTTCTCTTTAAAATCTTTTCTGGATAAAATTTCATCTCTACTTTTTTCTAAACCTTTAATATATTCATGAACATCTACATCTAATCCAATGCAGTCGATTAATGTTTTGATATCTTCTTTTGTTTTTTCAGTCATAGCTATTATAAAACTATCACTTATTAATTAAATATTATCATATCGATAAATTTAAATTTGTCTATTTATTACCTAGATTGATAATGGTGATTTAATATGAGTGAAGAAGAAGGTCGAACTATCAGCTTTTTCGAAAAGTTTCTCCCATTATGGGTTGGTTTATGTATTCTTATTGGAATAATTTTTTCTCAAATTATTCCAGGAATAAGTGAAGCTATTAATGCTTTAAGTATAGGTCAGATCTCTATACCAATTGGTATTTGTTTGTTCTTCATGATGTACCCTGCAATGTTGAATTTACAAGTTTCAGAATTGAAGAAGTTAGGTAAGAATCCTAAACCTATAATTTTAACCCTTGTCTCTAATTGGCTAATCGCTCCATTCATCGGATTACTTATGGTTCGTCTATTTTTACAACCTCTCCTAGTACCAAACCCCCAAATACGAGAAGAACTATCAGTAGCTGTTATATTATTATCTAGTTCGCCATGTACAGCAATGGTTCTTGTATGGGGTTGGATGGCAAAAGGGAATCAAGAGCAGAATGTAGTAAACACGAGTCTAAACACAATTACAATAATATTTGGTTATGCTCCTATGGTGACATTATTAACAGGTATCCAAGATATTCCTGTCAACTGGATTTTGTTAATAATTTCGACATTTATTTTTATTGGACTTCCACTTTTCTTAGGAATAATTACTAAAAGGTTATTAATATCTTCTAAGGGTGAAAATTGGTTTAATAAAACATATCGACCCATAGTTGGAAAAATTTCGATTGCTGCATTATTAACTACATTAGTAGTTCTTTTCTCTATGAATGGACAGGTTTTATTAGAAAGACCTGATTTATTACTATTAGTTTCAATTCCACTCTTAGTAGGATTCGTTATTGTTGTTGGATATAATATAATCACGACAAAACTCTTTAAATTGAAGTATCGCGAAGCTGTAATTACTGTTATAATTGGCTCATCTAGTCATTTCGAGATTGCTATTGCTACTGCTGTTGCAATGTATATGGCTAATTCTTTTGCAGCTTTAGGTACCACAATGGGGCTCTTTTGGGAAGTTCCAGTTATGTTATCGATTGTATATTTAGGACGTTTTCTTAGAAAAAGAGGTTTTTGGAAATCCTAATATTTTTAATTTTGAAATCGAATATTAATTAAAGAATAGAAATCTTGAAAAGTTAAAAACAATTTTACTGAG
>JBHLKB010000244.1:0-4457 GCA_048887205.1 Candidatus Hodarchaeota archaeon | reverse complement strand
TCTCAAAAATAATATGTTTCTCAAAAAAAAAATTTAAAGCTTTTATATATCCTCCATTTCGACCCACAGCAATATGATAAGTATTTAATTCTTTTAAAAAGAAAATAGAAATTTCATAGATACCAATCTGGTTGTTAAACACAATTCTAATATCATGTATGTATAGATCAGGAAAAAAATTAAAAATCAAATAAATCAAAACATGGTCTGCTCTAATTATTGAGATTTTTTTATTTTTGATTTCATTTCTAATTGATTTTAAATGCATACTTGCTTGAAAGTAATCCTTCTTATTTATGAAAAAAAAGAAAAAATCCATATTTTCTACTTTGACGATAAAAGTATAAGATGGGTCTATTAAAGTCTTGTTGTAAAAATATCTATGAAGTTTGAGCTCATAATTTGAATATTTAATAGGTTTAAAGGTTAATTGCTGATAAAAAATGAAATCATCGAGAATTGTATAAAACATATATTTGATATCTTAGAACAGATTTATAAACTCCAATAAAACTGTTTCTTTATATAGGCGCATTAACTCCAATTGCATTTGATAACATAGTAGCAAGAAATATCTGAATTATCAGGAAGGATATTATTACTAATGGATAAAAACTTTTCATATTTTCGAATATCTTCGTGTTCAGAATAATGACAACTAAAAAAACAAAACCAATAAACACTCCTAAAGGGTAACCTGATAAATTTATCGTAAATATCATCAAGCTTATGATTAATCCTATTGCTATAATTATGATTATTTTGGTTTTTGAAGATTCTGTATTTGAAAAATTCAATTGAGGATATATCACTTTTCTAAGTAGAATTTCTATCGAAAGATAAGCTGGAAATGCTAAGAAGGCTAAAATAAAATTCATTGTGAAGTTTGCAGGCCAAATGAAAAGGAAAGGGTAATAAAATGAAAAGATCATATAAAGTATTATGAAATAAGCTGTACTTATTATTATAAAAATTATATACTTCATTTTAAATTGAGATTTTATCATTTGTATTAAATTAAATTTAACTCTTTCATTTTCTGGCTTTTTAAAACGAATGAAGATTTTTACGACTATATAAATGAAAATCATATTTAGAGATGCAAAAAAAATTCCCTTAATACCAAATATTTTTTCAAATATAGCCCAATTGAGTAGAAAAGCACCAATACAAGATATTATTTTTAAGACTTGTTTTTTTCGATCTAATGCAGACTTTTGAAAATTATGATTTATTGAATTAAATTTACTAACTTCAGAGCTTTTTTTGAAAAACAGTCTCGAAGATATTGATATTAGATATACAGCTATAATAATTAGTAATACAATGTTAAAAAAAATCAATACATAATTCCAGTAAAAAGTAATAAAGATGGGACCATTTATAGTGTCTGATTTAAAGAAATGCTGTTCAAACCAATTTATAGACTTTATTAATACTTCATCTGAATTTAATTGGTGTGCTCCACCTAGTAAGAATCCTGATATTGGGATCACAGTACAATTGGTTAATTCTTGTATTTTTAAAGCATTATCAGAAAAATCTAATGCTTCATCACCAACATGCATAATGATTAAAAGATTCTGGGTGTTATTTTTGTTTAGCAAGTTAATAGGGATATGATTAATAAGCTGTTCACTATAAATAAATCCGTACTTTGGAGGAATAAAGTTTGTTAAAGGAGCCCAAGCAACAGTTACACGAAAACGAGGATCTAGAGCCTGATTCATAAGTGCAACCATACCACCAAGAGAATGACCAATTAATCCAATTTGAGATTGATTGACGTCTGAATAAAATGGCATCGTTTCTAATTTATCTAATAATCTGGAACAATCTTGAGCAAGTGCAGGAACACCCGTAATCGGATCAATATTGTTTATAGTTCCACCGCTCTCACCATGTCCTTGATAATCAAGAGCCGCTACATAAAATCCTCTTTTTGTAAGTTCTATGGGTATTCGAAGGTCCAAATCTCGCTTACCTCCTATGCCATGAGTGTAAATAATTAATGGTCTCTGTTCTTGGAAATCTAATGGTTTTGAAGGGTAATATAAATTAGCATATAAAGTAGCTCCACTTGATTCGAATTCCACTCGTTCATATTTCTCATAACTCATAGCTCTATTAAAATGTAAACATGTTAAAGAGATTAATAAAATTAATATAAAAATTAGAAGTTTTCTGAGATGATTGTGATCTCTGTGAGTCATCTCACCAACTATAATGAATTCTTCCATCTCTTCTAAAACAGTTGTTTGTTTTTTAGAAATAATTTTTTTCACCTTTCATAAAATTTGAAATTTACAAACCAAATATAATATATGAAATTACCTATTTAAAGGTTTTCATAAAATTTGAAATTTGTAAAGATTAGTTTAATTTTTATTTTTTAATTATAATACAACTTGGGGTTCTAATAAGAGAAAGATCACTGATAAGGAAAAAAATTAACAATATAGGTTTATAGTTATTAAATAGAATAATTGATTTTTAATCAAGAAACTATAAAAATATGAAAACAAGAAAAAAACTTAAAAAATTAAGAAAAAAATAGTTAAATGATGTGATCGGCTAACTATCATTGATAAAATAGAAGAATAAGCAATTTATTGTGAGTTCATCAATAAAATTATTATCGTCGCCCTCTAATCTTACGAGCTTCTCTCTCTACTTCTCTTAGAATAACAATATCGTTCATTTTTATAGGACCTTTAACATTCCGAGTCAAAATACGATTTTTATCTGGACCATCAAGAATGCGTACTTTTATCTGGGTTATTTCTCCTGTAAGGCCAGTTCGACCAATAACTTGAATAACTTGCGCAGGAATAGATTGATCCTGAACTGAAACCCCCTTCGATTTATCTAATTTAACCAAATTCTTTCACCAATTTATTTTATTTCTTTATTTCATCTAGTTTCTTAATTATGTCGTTTAAGATATTATCATTTCCAGTTCCAGTGTTTTCAATAGCGATAGCACTTGATGATACGTTGATCCGTACAACATTACCAAGTTCTTTTTTTGTAGATATATAACCGTAGGGAATACCTTTTTCTTCACATAGCAATGGAATATGAAATAAAATCTCGGGTGGAGAAACATCTTCAGCCATAACAACAAATTTTGCCTGAACTCTTTCTATCGATTTAGTTACTTCATTCATTCCTTTTCTAATCTTAGAATCCCGAGTTTCTGCGATTATACTTAACGTATTCTTAATTTCGTTTTTCAGTTTATCCGGAATCTTAATTTTAATATAAGAAATTTTTAATCATCTCCTTCAAATATATTTAATTTTAGATATATTTTCATAAATCATCGAGTTATTATGAAAAGAGTAATTATGGAGATTAAATAAAATTTTTCATTTAAAGTAGAAAACCTAAAAATTTTTTTAAAATGTTTCTTTTAATAGATTATGATTATACCGATCCGCTGTTTTTCATGTGGTAAGCTTATTGCTAATATATACAAACCCTATCTTGAAATGTTAGAAAAAGGTGAACCTTCGGAGAAAGCCTTTAAAGAGTTAGGAATAGAAAGATTCTGTTGTAAACGTATGATCGTAAGCCATGTGGATTTAATAGATGAATTACTTAAATTTCCACGCTTGCAATAACTTTTTCAAATATCTTAAAAAGATGATAAGAATTAAATCAATTATTGCTTTCCGTAGTGAGTTGTCCATCTTGTTTTTCTTGCTTTCTTCTTATATAGAAGCATAGCTTTTCTACACTTATTAGTACAAAAATTCATAACTGTACCATCTCGTTTTACAAACATAATGCCCCTTCCAATAGGGATATCATAACCACAGAAACTACATTTTTTTACTTTTACCATAAAATCTCATCTTAGAATTAGGTTAACTTATTCCTTCTTAAACAGTTCAGCCTCTCCGTATTTTATTACCTTCAAATTAATCAATGTCATGTCATGAGTTATTTCACTGCCTCGTACCATTTTTCTCCTTTTTTCTCCGTTTCTTTTAGGTTTATAACCTATTCCCCTCTTGGCTACTAGAATTCTCTTTTTAACTGGTCCATGTACATCTTTTCTCATCGGAAATCCGCTAGAATCACTTCCCCCAGTGATTTCAAATTCGTAGTTGGCAAATCCTATAAGTCCACCTTTAATAATATCACCAATTTTCATCCCATCAAATCGAAATTTCTTTTCATCAATCTCAATTAGTTTAGATAATCCTTTTCCAGGGCCCTTATTCCCACCGCTGATGTTTAATTTGTATACTATTTTTTCAGAGGACACAATTCATCAATATCGAACTTAAAAAAGCAAGATTAACTTCTAAAATGCATATTTTCATAAAAATTTTATGGAAATAAGATGTTTAGAATAACTTTCTTACTAAGATATATAATGAAATTTATTTTAATGAATTACCTATTAAAATTATATAAGAAATAAATGGATATTCCTGTATGCAAAT
>JBHLKB010000243.1:0-4470 GCA_048887205.1 Candidatus Hodarchaeota archaeon | reverse complement strand
TTATTATATTAAATGTATTCGAATTGCATTTAGGACAAGATTCATCTTGAACACCTATTCTAACTTTATCAAGATTTACTTCTTTAACAGTTCTGTCTTCGGTATATTCACAGTTTGAACACTCTAATTTGATTTTATATAAATCCAGCTTTTCTGAAAGTAGTAATATATCAACAACACCGTAATTTAAAGCTCTTCGTACATCATCTATACCATAAGATGCTAAACCCGAATCTGTGGAAATTTCTTTCATAAACTGTTGCATAACCTGCTTCTCTCGTATATATTTTACATCCTCAATCTTATCTTTAATCTTGTCAACGAGAGCTCGAATCCCTTCTGTTCCCCCATAACCAAGATCAACAATATCTAATATTTTGTCTCTCAATCTGTAGTCTAAAGTCTCATCATTAACAAACCTTTCTTTTGATTGACCTGGACCACCAATAAAAATACCTTGTAGATCTTCCATCGATAGAAAGAGTTCGTTTACCGTTTCTGAAATCCTACGATAAAACTGTTTTTCTCCTTCTTCAATCAGTCTTTCATACCTTCTTTGCGATTGTCCTCCAGCTCTATGTTTGCCATGAATCCCCGATGTAAATTCGGGCAAAATTTCGATCTTATTCCCCTTAATATACCCTACAGCGGATTTTGCTCTCCCAATAACTAACAAACCATAGGTTTCTTTAGTTGTAAGCATTTCTTCTAAAGGCCATAATAAAAACTCACTAGCGCAATGATATCTAAATGTTATTACTCTATCAGGAGGATCAACAATATACATTTCATTTTTCTCTGTACCAGGAGTATTACTCTGAGGTATTGCTCCTGAAAACATAACTAGTCCGTTTTCAGGAACTTCTTTAATATTTTTTAGCTGACCTAAAAGACTATTAATACTGTCTGTCACATTTTTTCGTGTTAATTTTGATTTAATATTAGAACTTTCACTGATTTCATTTTTTAGATGATTTGTCACGTCAGAAATCTTTCTATCGTGAGGAATATATAATGAAATTAATTCTGTATGAAAGCCTTTTTTACTCCTAAGATCATCTAATAACTTCCTTGTTTTATAGATATTTAAATCATTAGGCTTCTTTTTCCCTACTGAACTCATATGCATCTACAAAATTAAAAATTATACAAAAGATTAATAGTTTTTCTTTATATCAATCTATATAAAGAACAATATAAATTGCTGTGTAATATCATGACTTCGAATGAAAATCAAAATCATCCAGTTCCTAAAACTCACCCCCGTTATGAAAGTTTAAAATACCGTGAAAAAATAATCGAAGGTATGAAAAATTTAGTGGTAGCTGAAGCTGGGTTAATCGCACATGGGAGGGGTGAATGTTTTGATTATATTTTAGGTGAA
This sequence comes from Candidatus Hodarchaeota archaeon, assembly GCA_048887205.1. Taxonomy (GTDB): domain Archaea; phylum Asgardarchaeota; class Lokiarchaeia; order Sigyniarchaeales; family SOKP01; genus Loki-b32. Next base: position 3,086 of record JBHLKB010000243.1, on the reverse strand, counting down.
AAAACCACTCAACCTGCTAAAAAAGCAATTCAAGCGGCTGTAGCAGCTCTATTACTAGCCGAAAAACCTGTTATTAGTGTAAATGGAAATATTGCAGCTTTGGTGCCTGAGGAACTCGTATCATTATCGAAAATTCTAAATGCACCACTTGAAGTCAACCTATTTTATCAAAAGGAAGGAAGGATTGACGCAATTAAAAACATTTTACTTAATGCTGGAGCTAATACAATTCATGGGATTGACAGAAGCAAAATGGTTGAACTTGAAGGACTAGAAAGCAATAGACGAAAAGTAGAATTAATTGCTGATGCTGATGTAGTACTTGTTCCATTAGAAGATGGAGATAGAACTGAAGCTATGAAAAAGTTAAATAAAACAATTATTGCTGTTGATTTAAATCCCTTGAGTAGAACAGCCTTATGGGCAGATATTACTATTGTTGATAATATCGTTAGAACTGTCCCAGAAATGATAAAGATCGCACAAGAATTAAAAAAACTAAATACTATACAATTAAAAGAAATTTTATCAAACTTCGATAATAAAATAAACATTCAAAATACTCTAAATTTAATTGTAGAATATATTGAAAGACAAAAAGAAGAGGCATTTGAAATCGTAAAGTTTTGAGTTTAATTAGATTTTTTGATTCATAAAAGCTTAAAAGCTTCTATTATTATATTTCATATATCAATAAAGCTATTTTTTATTTACAAATTCTTAGGCACCTACCACGATGACCACAAATAAAGAGAGAGAGACTACTATTTTTGATAATATTAAAGATCATCCAGATTTTTTTATAAGAAGATGCACTATAGAGGATTTAGATGGTGTAATTGAAGTAAACGAGAGAGAATTACCTGAAGATTATCCATACTTTTTCTATAAAAGCATACTTGATGAATTTCCAGAAAGCTTTTTAGTGGCTAAAAATACAAAAGGAGACATCATAGCCTATGTAATGTGGAGAGTTGAAAAAGCACCATCTGTTAATAGTTTGAAATATGTTAACAAAGCACATCTTGTTTCAATTGCAGTCTCTGAACAGTATAGAAGGAGGGGAATTGGAACCACATTATTAGCAAATAGTATGGCAGCAATAAAAAAATATAAAATTCATGATTATGTTTTGGAAGTTAGAGTATCTAACTATATAGCAATGAGATTATATGAAAAATTCAATTTTGAAATTGAAACTATTAAAAAACATTATTATCGAGATAATGAAAATGCTTATTTTATGACATTAAGTGTAAAATCTTTCTAAATTCGTGAATATTCTAAACCCTTTATTAAATGGGTTAAAATTTCATTAACTGGGACTTTAACACCTAATTCTGTCGCGTATTTTAAAATTCTCCCATTTATAAAATCTATTTCAGTCAGCTGCCTGTTTAAAATATCTTGTAACATTGAATTCTTATTTTCCGCAGTCTTTTTAGCTACATCAAAGGTTATTGATATATAATCCTTTTCAGGAAGCTTTATATTCTTCATCTTCGCAACTTCAGTAGCTTCTTTAATTGCTTCTCGCATGATACTCTTTATTCCCTCTATTTCCAATAGTTTTCCATTTGGTAAACGAGTTAACGCTCCAACTGCATTGATTCCAATATTAACAAAAACCTTTTCCCAACTCTCCTTAATAATGTCTTTAACTACAATAGTCTCAAGCCCAGATGAGTTTAAAATATCCTTTAATTTTATCAAATCCGATTCAGCTCGCTCCATTTTACTCTTATCTACATTGAGAACATAAGGATATGGGAAACCAATCTTAGTTATCCCCTTACCTGTATGAATTAAATGACCGGGTTTATCCAACAAAGCTCCATTTGTAGTAACAACTCTTATAATCTTTGCTTTTTCACAATATTTACTAACAATATCTTCATTCCCAATCCCATTCTGTAAAATTACTAAATATTTACTAACATCAATGGTTTTCTTGTATTGAACCATAGCTGATTCAATATCATACGCTTTAGTGGTAAGAAAAATAAAATCAAAACCTAAATTTGAATCCTTTTTCTGATTGTCTTCAAAATTTTTCTCATTTTCATAAGCTTTGATGTTTTTAATTATTTTAATCTCTTGATCTCTATATAATTTTAGTCCTTTTTTGTTTACAGCGTAAGCATGGGCTTTTAAGCAAAAAAAAATTACATTAATTGAATAAATATCAGATTTAATATCTGCTAAATATCCACCAAATAAACTCCCTATGGATCCAGCTCCAATAAACCCAATTTTTACTTTTAGTTTATTCAAAATTCTTTGAATACCGTGCAGTTTATTTTATAAATTTATCCAAACCCATTTGTCCCTTAGAAAATTCTCCCGATTTCTTCTTAATATCTAAAATACTTACTTCCTCTGGTAAACTCCTTGGCTTTACATCTAATTCTTTCATCAACATCAAAGAATTTTTCGCAGCATATCCCGAAAAATGATTATTAAAATAAATCCCAACATTATCAACCTTCTGAATTACCTCTCGAATTGGATGAACCCACTCTTTTATTTCCTCTTCAGTAAAACAATAATCAAACCAAATCTTCTTACCATAACCATGAAACCTAATATAAGCGAAAGCTGGATTAGTAACGTCCATCCTTGGAGGCAGTAAGGGCTCAATAACCGCACAATACGTCAAAGATTGATCTTCTAAATAATTAAATACCTCATCAACCATCCATGATTTATCTCTAAACTCAACAACCAAATAATAATTATCGTCTTCAGGAGCTCCAGGCCAACTATTTATAAACTCCTTTAAATTACCAAAATGTTCATCCTTCTTAAAATAAGGTGGTAACTGAATTAAAAATGCCAATAATTTATTCGATTCAATTAAAGGCTCCATCACTTTTAAAAAATAATCTAAATCATCTAAACAAGAATTTATATCTAGCATATGCTCATGTGTAACTGATTTGGGGAGCTTCGCTGAAAATAAAAAATTACTAGGCGTCTTCTTAACCCAATTATCAACAACCCACCTCGCCGGAATATTATAAAATGTCGTGTTTATCTCATTCGTGTAAAAAATCTCCGAATAATACATTAAATAATCCTCTTTC
>JBHLKB010000242.1:0-4472 GCA_048887205.1 Candidatus Hodarchaeota archaeon | reverse complement strand
TTGTTATAACTTTATGAAATGCTCAATAATTCCATATAGACTAGTCTCAGGGTCTTGAAATATTGGTAGAGTTGGAGGAAAATATGTGAATATTGTAAACATTATGCCAAATCCGAAAAATATTATCCAAGATGTATTAATATACCATTTAGATATTTGCTCGTGTATCAAGATTCTATAACTTACAAATTGTCCTATAATAACTCCAAAAATGAAACTTAAAATATCCAAAATTAGTAATTCTGTTCCAAGTATAGCTGTATATGAGTAAAAAATAATCAATATTGTACCAATACTTATTAGAAATGAAATAGTTTTACCTAGAATGATATTATTTGCCTTATCTTTAATAAATTTGTATTCAATTAGAGAAAAGATGATTAATGGCCAATACGGTAATTTAAGATGTTCCCAAACGCTTTCATTGACAGGAAAAATAGCACCTAATGGTCTCCAATAATTTAATAACTCAAACATAAAGTGAAATAAAGCCCCAATTAAAATAATAAACACAGCACCTAATACTTCCCATTTTAAAATTGTTTTCTTCATAATTTTCGATTTTCCAATAATAATTTAGATTTGTTAAAGATTAATCCTTTAAAAAAGGATTTCTGATGATCTATATTTAATCTGAGTTAAAAAAGTGTTCTTTAGATTATATAAACTTTTTAAGAAAAAAGGTTAAATATAAACCATATTTACCCGATTTTAATTATATTTTCTAAATTTAAAATTAAGTACTCATTTTAGATAATTAAATGATGAAAGCAGCGGTATTTGATGGTAAAGAAATCAAAGTTAAAATGGTGGATGAACCGATTATCAATGACTCTCAAGTTTTAGTTCACGTAAAGGCGGTAGGTATTTGTGGAACAGATTTGGCAATACTACAGGGGGATTTACCAACACCTACCCCCATAATTCTTGGTCATGAACTTGCAGGGGATGTAGTGAAATTAGGTAAAAAAGTAGAGAAATCATGGCTAAATAAACGGGTTACATCTGAAATAAATAGCGATATTGATTTTAATTGCTATTATTGTAAACAAGAACTTTATACTCAATGTATTTCTCGAAAAGCAATTGGGATTGATATTGATGGCGCACTCGCAGAATACATAGCATTAGAATCGTATTTATTGCATGAGATACCTGAATCCATCCCATATGATTATGCAACATTCATCGAACCCCTCGCAGCAGCTTATCAAACCTTCGAAATGATGCCTATAGAGCAAAATGATAAGATAATGGCGATATTTGGTCTGGGTAAGTTAGGATTGTTAATAACTCAAGTAGCTTTATTAAAAGGATTGAAATTAATTGTTGTAGATGGTTCAGATAAAAAACTTACTTTAGCTAAAGAATTTGGTGCTCATTATCTAATCAATAGATTAACCTGTAAAGATATTCCAAATGAAATAATAAATATAACTGAAGGTTTAGGGGCGGATATTGTGATTGATACAACTGGAAATCCAGGAGCTTTAAAGGATGTCATTGCTTCTTGTAGAACGCGAGGAAAAATTCATGTAAAAAGTACTCACGGACTTGACGCACTCATTAATCTTACAGATATTGTAGTTCGGGAGCTTACACTTTATAGCAGCAGATGTGGACCATTTGAGAAGGCAATCGAAGGATTAAAATCTGGAAAAATCAAAGTAAAAGAGCTAATTTCTAAAAAGTTTAAATTGGAAAATATAAAAGAAGCTTTCGACTCTTACAAATTTAGTCGTGATCATATTAAAACTATTGTTCAAATACAGTGAATTTTTTAGGAAAAATATCTTAATTACTAAATAAAAATTATAATTGAAAATTTAATCCTATGGCAACAACAGTGGAACAATCATCTGAAAATGTTTCAGAGGATCAAGTTCCCAAAGAAGAAATTAAATTTCAATATTTTTTGTTTTTACTTATATTTTTTATTATTTATTTAGCTTCATTAATTGTACCAGCAATAGTATTTATGCTCTATATATTCTTTTATTTCTTACCTTATTTTTTAGATATTACTAACTTTTTTGCCCTTTTTATAGAATTTAAGTCATTAATTGCCTTAATAACAATGCCTTTTGTTATTATAGGATGTTATATTATTCGATTATTTTTTATTGGTCTATTAACTCGTAGCTTTTGGCGATCAAGTGAAAAAAAATCACCAAGCAAAAATGGGATAATCCCTAGAAATTTTCCAAGTAAAGCATTGAATTATTACCAGCGAAGAAGTTTTATGATCAAATATGGAAAGAACGCTTTTACAAAAGGTGCGTTCCCTTGGCTTAGTAATTGGTTCTACAATTTCGTAGGCTCAAGTGAGATTGGAAAAGGTACAACTTTTGAGGAGAGTTCTGGTAATGACAAATTCACAATCGTAGGAAACAATTGTTATTTTGGGGTTAACTCAATGTTAGCAAGTCATATGGTAGATGGAACTTTTGGAAATATTAATTATTTTCAAGTGAAAGTAGGAGATAATGTTACCACATCTGGAACAAATCTAATTGCGGCTGGTTCAGAAGTTAATGATAATTCTTTTTTACTACCTATAGCTTCAACCCCAAAACATAGTGTATTAAAAGGAAATAATTACTATTGGGGTATACCGCTTAGGAAAATATTCAGAAAGAAGATAATGAAATATTTGAGGTTAACTCCAAAAGATTTAGAAATGAATGATAATGTTGAAGGCTATGCTAAAAAAAAAATATTGGAAAAATTGAAAAAAAACAAAGAATTGAAACAATCTGAGAAAATCCTAAAAAAAAAACCGTTAAAAGAAAATTTAGCAGAGGATAAAGTTGAAATAAAAAATTTAACAGAAAAAGAATTAGCAATTGATTTCACGACAAGTAGTGCGATTTCAAGAGTTAATATAAAATTTCTAATCGTATATATCCCTATTTTCTGGCTTTCTGGTATGTTAGTGACTACTATTTTCTACACATTCATGTATTATGCACAAATATGGATTATGATGGTTTTTTTTCTACCAGCAATGGTAATGTTAATGTGGTTTGTATTTATATTAGGCTGTTTCTTGTTCACCAAACTATTTTTAATATTAATAAATTTAATCCATAAACCTAAAGAAGGTACTTTTAAAGCAGAAATCGGTAATACTGATTTTGAATTTTGGTGTTTACGGACTGAGGTAAAAAAGATTGTTCTATGGCTTATGCGGAACTGGCCTATTCCTTGGATGGACATTTTGGCTTTTAAATGGTTTGGAATAAGAATGAGCTTATCTAGTTCTTTATATGATTCTTGGTGTGATGGTGAATTTATTACACTTGGGCGAAGAGTTTTAGTTGGGCAAGGTGCTACTATCATGTCTTCAATGGTCATTGGTAAATACTTGATAATTAAAAATGTTATATGTGGTGATTATTCTCTTATTGGTGGACACACTACTATAGCGCCAGGGACTCTCATAGGGGAAGATACTTTTATAAGTGCGATTTCAAATACAATATATAACCAGATTCTTGAACCCGGTTGGATTTATCTTGGTATTCCTGTGACAAAACTTAAGGAAAATAAATACGCGAAAGAGAGAAGAGATATAATCATGAAAAGAGATGTTGATGAAGAAAAAAAATTCGAAATTGAGCATGAAATCAATATCGAAGAAGATAAAAAGGATATCGCTTAAAAATTCTAATTTTTTAATTTATTTTCATATATAATTGATGCGTTAAAAAAATCTTTAAATTTTTACATGCAATTTTCAAATCCTTTCTATTTTTGTAGAATAGACTAGTTCTAGGGCAATCATCATCAAGTCTGCATTTTTTTTGGTTTAAATCATATATTAATGGATAAAATCTACATCCTTGAGGTCTATATTTATAAATAGAGCAATTTTTTGAAATTGGTTCTAAAAACACACAATTTCCTTCAACATTTTTTAATTGAAACTGCTCATTTTTGTTTTTGAATACAAAATCGTTTTCTCTTATATTATTAGGGTAATTCATTTTAATTAATCGAATATCTTGTTGAGAAAGGATCATTTCTGTTGCTAAACAACATTTTCCGCAATTTTCACATTTATTTTCCATGTTAAATTTTTAATTTTGCTTAAGGCTAATAATTTTTAAGGAAAAAAAACATCTATTAAAGTAATATAAGAATTAATTGCTTTTTAATAGAGTAAATTATAAAGTAGATAGATTTGAATTAGGATTTACTGGTAAGAATGAACGAAGAATCTGAAGAAAATGATCCACTAAATAATAATGAAGTTATAAAGGAAGAGGTTAAGCTTCAATTTTATTTATATATCCTTATTTTTGCATTTATATATTATGGTTCATGGATAATTCCAGGGATTTGCTTTTTCTGGTATTTTCTTCAAGTTTTCCTACCGCTTGTCTTAGAAGCAACGAATTTTTTCCTTATCTTTATTGAATTAGAGTCATTAGTCGCATTTCTATTAATGCCTATGGTGCTTATTGGAT
>JBHLKB010000241.1:0-4480 GCA_048887205.1 Candidatus Hodarchaeota archaeon | reverse complement strand
TGCTTCATTTTTCTTTAAAATTAACTTTATACTCCAATAAATGTTGACGTTTTGTTTGATATGCATTTATATATTTATTTTATAATATAATTTTCTAAATAGTGTTCACAATCCTATAAAAAAGCAATTCATTAATTTCGATTATATTTTTACAATAAATTTCTATTTTACAAAACTCAATCAATATCTTCTTTATACTCATTTAAATGTTCTTCGGAAATCTCTTAAAATAAAATATAAAATATAAGATTTTTAAAAATTAAAAGAAGATCTATTTCTTTGGTATTGCACTTGCTAATTCTTGTTTATTGCAATCAAATACTCCTTTCTTAAAAAAATTAAGATTTTACTTTAGAGAAACATAATTTTTAAATCTAGTTTTTTCTTGAACAGAATTCTTACAATCCTTTTAATAAAATAAAATCCAAAACATAAGATAAGACTAAATAAAAGTTTACGTAATATAATATTAGATGAGCCATATTCCCTTGATGCTAAATTAATGGGAACTTCCTTAATCTTATAACCATTTAACATAGCTAACAAAATTAATTCTGTTGTAAACGCGTATCCTTTAAACTTAATAGTTTCAAAAATGTGTTTAGTTTTTTTGTGAAGTGCTCTAAATCCACATTGATTGTTTTTCACTTTTTGTCTAAATAGAAGAATTATAATTATTTCCAATAATGCTTCTCCAAATCTAGTTGCAACAGGTAATTTATAATTGAAAGAACCCTTGTATCTTGATCCAATACATATATCAGCCTCTCCTTCAAATATTGGTAGTACTAAATTGAATATATCTTCTGTTCTATGCTGACCATCTGAATCCATAGTGATGAAAACATCTCCTGTAGAATGACGAATTCCTGTAAGAAGTGCCTCTCCGTATCCCCGATTAATTTTATGTCTAATTATATGAATTTCACCTTGGTGTTTTACTTTTTTTATCTCTGATATGCTATTATCCATCGAACAATCATCAATAACTATAATCTCAATAAGATTATTTTTTGGTATTTTTTCTAGTATCTGTCTAATTGTATTTTCCTCATTATAGACTGGAATTATAATAGAAATAATCTTTTCAGTAGTTTTTTTTTTATATTTCTTAATACATGAGTGAAGTAATTCAATATTATTGTTTTTTCTCGAGTAAATTTTGCCTCGATCTTCTAATGTGGAGTGTGAATTAATATTTAATTTAGGATCTGTCAAATTAATTGCTCAATTCTAAAAAATGTCAAGTTTATTAATGAGATAATAATATTAATTTTATTATATTGAATATAAATTTATTGAATTGGTAGAAAGCATATAATTTAAAACAAAGTATTTCTATTGTTAAGAAAAACTAATTCTCCTGAAAAAAAAAGCAAAAAAACCTAGAAAATAGTGAAAATATTTACTAAATCTAATTTAATCTAAATTTTTTAGTCCTTAATATTCAATAAAAATTTGTTTAATTGTTAATATTTCTTTTTACAAATATGAAAATTTATAAGAAAATTAATTATTTTGTAATTAGTATAAAATTAACTAATAATTTATACTTCATAATAAATAAATTATTTTAATTATTTTTCAAAAATATTATTAGGCTCTAATAATAGTTACTCCAAATACGGTGATATGAAATAGATATTTTATTTGTTACTCCGTTCTTCAATGAAAAACCAAATAGGAAATCAAGCTTAATTTTACTTGTGCAAGAACTATCAAAGTATGCTAATATTACAATTATATCATCTCAAGTAGAAGGAACTAAGAGTAAAGAAATTATTAATCCAAATTTGCGGATCTATCGATTCAAACCCACTGCATATTTACCAAAATTACCTTACACATTAGATTTTTTGTTAATAAAAAGGATTCACAGATATTGTAAAAACAATAGGTGCGACGTAATAATTGGGTATAGTCTTCAATTTTTTTCTTGTTTTTCAGCGGCTATAGCAGCTAAAGCATGTAATATTCCTTTTATATGTCGTATAGTTGGTGCTAGTAAAACCACAAATAAGATTGGTATTGAATTAATTTCTAAATTATATGATAGATCCCTAGCTAAAATTACTTTAAAATTAGCCAAAAAGGTATTAGTACAATCGAAAAGTTTAATGTCTCGACCTTTAGAGCTTGGATTATCTCCTTCAAAAATTGCTATTGTAGAGGATGGAATAGATTTTGAAAGATTTTCACAAGAGTTCGATAGAGAGTCCTTAAAAAGAAATTTAAATATAACTAATTCAAAAGTAGTAATTTCATTCATAAGTAGACTTTTTGAATTAAAAGGTATTGAAGATTTAATTTTAGTTGCCAAGAAAATATTGAAAGAAGGTGAGAATGTACTTTTTCTTATTGCTGGAACAGGCTCTTTAGAAAAAAAAGTTAAAAAAATAACTAAAAATGTAGAAAATATTATTTATCTTGGATATCGGAAGGATGTTCCTAATTTACTTGCAATTAGTGATATATATGTATTACCTTCTTATAGTGAAGGACTATCACCAGCAATTCTTGAAGCTATGGCTAGTGGTTTACCTGTTGTTACAACAAGAGTAGGCTCGAACCCTGATATGTTTATAAATGGAAAGTTTGACTCTTTAATAGAACCAGGAGATATTTCTAATTTAAAAAAAATTCTTATAAAATTCATTCATGATACACCACTTAGAAAAGAACTTGGTTCTTTAAATAGAAAAAATGTTCAAGAAAATTTTGATTTAAAAAAGACTGCTATAAAATTTTTAGCGGAGATCGAAAAACTTCTTCTTATCTAAAACTACTTAATTCCTTAAACATTCTTTTTAAATATTAAAGAATATGAAAAATCGGAATATTATTTTAGGAATAGATGGAATCCCATTTGAATTAATGAATTCTTTATCAGACAAAGGTATTATGCCTAATTTTAAAGAACTTAAAAAATCTTTCTATTTTAAAGAGATGAAATCATCAGTACCACACATATCATCCGTCTCGTGGAGTTCAATCATAACAGGTAAAAATCCAGGTGAACACGGAATTTTTGGATTTACCGAATTAATAGAAGGAACATACAGTCTTTGTTATCCAAACTTTAATGCATTAAAAAGCAAAGCTTTTTGGCATCAAGCAAATGAAAAGAAGCATATTATTATTAATGTTCCTGCAACCTATCCAGCAAAAAGCCTTAATGGTGTCCATATAGCGGGATTTGTAGCTTTAGATTTAGAAAAAGCGGTATATCCTAAGACATATATTCCCGATCTAAAACAATTAGAATATATAATTGATATTGATTCAAGTCTAGCTCATAAACAATCTAAAGATATCTTATTCGATGAACTTATAAGAGTTTTAGAGATACGAAAAAATACTTATGAATTTTTTTGGAATAAACTGAATTGGGATAATTTTATGATTGTTATTACAAGTACAGATAGATTTGGACATTTCCTATGGAATACTTATTCCGATCCAAATAATAAATGGCATTCACGCGCTTTACAATTCTTTCAAAAAATCGATGATTTTATTGGTGATCTTAACGATAAATTAAAAGAAAATGATAATTTTATAATATTATCTGATCATGGAATGGAAGAAACAAAACAAAATATGAATTTAAATACTTACCTTGAACAAGAAGGATTTCTTATACTTTCTGAAAAACACAAGAACTATAACCGCATCACAAAAGGTTCAAAAGCTTTTGTATTAGATCCAGGACGAGTGTACCTTAACAAAAAAGGACGTTATCCTAATGGTTCTATATCAAAGATAGAAGAAAAAGAAATTATTGAAGAACTTAAAAAAATTTTTTATGATTTAAAATACCAAAATCAAAATGTAATTAAAAAGATCTATGAAAAAAAGGATATATATATTGGAAAATATATTGACAAGGCACCTGATTTAGTTGTTTTAGAAAATCCGGGTTTTAATCCAAAAGGTGCAATTGGAAAAAAGTCTATTTTCGAAGACGATAATTTTTCTGGAATGCATAATGATAGTGCGTTTCTTTTTGTTAACAAAAATATCAATTTAAAAACACCAAAAGTTCAGGATGTAGCGGGATTGATTGGAGGAAATTAAAAATGAATAATAAGCATAATTCTGATAAAACTTGTTGGAATTGTCCCGCAGCTAAATTAATGGGAAATGTAGATTTTAGAGCTTGCGGTCAAACGCGTGAATTTAAGATAAGTTCAGATGAGGAAGAAGAGATAGTAATAGAATGCCGTAGGAGACCTGAATTAGGATACTTTGAACCGAATATCACATTTGAGCAATGTCCAGAATGGATAGCTTCAGATTATGGGTATATGCTAAAAAATATGAAAGTAATGATCTTAGGAATTGATGGGTATTTGGGATGGACTTTAGCATTAAAATTAGGAAAATTAGGATTTCAAATCAGCGGTCTTGATAATTATACTCGCCGAGATTGTGTAATGGAAAAGGGAGCACACACAATTGTTCCTATAGAGAGAATGAC
>JBHLKB010000240.1:0-4504 GCA_048887205.1 Candidatus Hodarchaeota archaeon | reverse complement strand
GTTTTGCATGAGGATCATAAGATTTTAACCATATCTTATCTGAATATGGGCTGCTTTGAATCATTTTTTCTGTCATTTTAACCAATTTTATAAATTTTTATTATAGATATAACTATTTTTAATAGTATTCTTATTGAAAGATCGATATTTAAAATTAATCGTATGATTATGAATAGGTTTTTAAAAAAAGAATATTTTTTAATGGTCTTAAATTTAAAAAATTTCATTGATCAGTAGTTTTGAAAGAATGAGCATGAAGGTCTATTTCCGCGAATTAACATCTGAAGACATTCCAGCGGTTAAAGATATTAGTAAAGATATCTGGGAAGGAGATGATTATATTCCTTATGTGATCCAAGAATGGCTCCAAGAGAAAAATTGTATGAATTATGGAACTTTTAAAGATGAAGATAAAACTGAATTAATTGGATTTGGAAGAGTTAAATTATATAATAAGGATATAGCTTGGTTAGAAGGGGGAAGAATAAAAGTTTCATATCAAGGTCAAGGCATTGGCAAATTACAGCTTAATTATGCAATAGAATATTCTAAAAAAGTAGGTGCTAAAGTAGCTCAATATGATACTTCTTCAAAAAATTTAGTATCAATTTCACTTGCTAATTATTTCGGGTTTAAACGTAAAAAATGTATGGATCTTGTTATAGCGAGTTCCAATGATATTAATATTACTAAGAAAATTAATCCTGAAGTCGAAGAATTTACTGTAAAAGAAGTAAAAGAGCTCTATAATGAATTTGATATCGGCCCTGGAGATGAAGTTTGTATTGGCTGGTCATATGTTCCATTAAAATATTTAACGGATGAACATGGCTCATGGATCTATAATAAAAATGCAATTTTACAAAAAGTAGAGTTTAAAAGATCTCAGAATTACGAACTTCCATCAGAACAAGAAGTTTGGATAATAGTTTATGGAAAGCCAAAAGCAGTAAAGGATTTAATTCAATTTACAATTCAAAAAGAACTTGAAACTAAAGAATCTAAACTTTATGAGGTTTTCTGCAAACCAGATGTAGTAGATATTATAAAAGAGATGGGATTTAAGTACCGTGAAGATAAACGTTTTGGAGTCATGCTATTTGAAAAAATATTAAAAGAATAAAGAATAGATTATTTCTAATTAAGAAAATCACTTTAGAGTTGAAAGTAATGTCTGATGATGCTTATATAAAACTAAGAGAGTTTTTAGATCAATTCCCTTTAGGATACCCCAAAACTCCATCTGGTATTGAATTAACGATCTTGAAACGGCTTTTTACGGGGGAAGAAGCTAAAATCGCAATACACTTAACTCCGATCCCTGAGGAAGCTGCTAAAATCGCAAAAAAAATAGGAATGGATGAGAAAAAAATAGAAGAAATTTTAGAATCAATGGCTAAAAAAGGATTAATTTTCCGAACTCGACGTGATAATAAAACAATGTTTAATTCTGTGCCGTTTATGATTGGATTATATGAATATTCTGTTTCTAAAATTGATAAAGAACTCGCTAAATACTATAAAGAGTATTATGATACTGCCTATCAGAATGAAATGGGAGCTAGTAATGTTCCAGGATTCAAAGTAATTCCAATTGAAGAGACTATCGAAACTGATACTATCCTATTTCCATATCATAAGTTAAAGGAAAGCATAAAGAATGCTAGGGTAATTGCTGTATATGATTGTATTTGCCGTAAAGAAGCCAGATTAAATGGAGAAGGATGTGATCATCCAATTGAGACATGTTTAAGTTTCGGAGTTGCAGCTGAATATTATATTGAAAATGGTTTCGGAAGGGAAATTTCTGCTGATGAAGCAATAAGGATCATTGAAGAAGCAGACAAGTCTGGTTTGGTACATGCAGGAGCTAATTCTAAACACTTATCGAATATATGTAATTGTTGTCCCTGTTGCTGTGCATCAATGAAGGGGATTACACAAAAGGGACTTGATAAACATAAATTCATGAATGCAATCTTTGAATCTATTATTGATGAAGAAATCTGCATTGGATGTGGAACTTGTGTTGATCGGTGTCCAGTAGGAGCGATAACCATAGAAGATATTGCTACTGTATCAAGAGATAAATGTTTGGGATGTGGGTTGTGTGTTAGTATATGTTCTGAGGATGCTATAACCATGCATTTAAGAGAGGATGGTGAGGAACCTTTTAATAGAGTGATAGAGATGTTAATGGCAATATTAGAAGGTAAAAGAAAGAGCTCTCAGTGAGATTGTTCCATTCTACATTTTTTTAAAAATTAAAAATTTCTTAGTATCTCTTATTTAAAAAAATACAATTCGCTTCTTATTTTAAGATAAAACGCTTTTAATTTAAAACAATGAGTAAAATAGGCATAGCAACGCTTCCTTTACATAGTAGTAGAGCACCAAAATGGCTATTGAAGCGAATGGTATTATTAGGTAAACCAATTTTTAAAATATTATACGATTTGGAAGGTTCAGATGGTATACTAAGAAGATTATCTGACACATATTGGTTTCAAGGCTTGGCATGCATATTAGGATTCGATTGGCATTCTTCGGGAGTTACAACAGTTTTAGGTGGTGTTTTAAAGCAAATTCTAAATCCTCAAGAATATGGTTTAATAATAGCTGGGGGAAAAGGTAAAAATTCTACAAAAGTGAAAGAGCATCTACAACAGAAAGCAAATAAATTGGATTTTAACGATGATAATATTGAAACTTTAGTGGAAACTAGTCGCTTAGTAGCAAAAATTGATAATGCGGCAATTCAAGATGGATTTGATTTATATCATCATTTAATGATTGTTTCTGAAAATAATTGGGCAATTATTCAGCAAGGTCTTGATGTAAAAATTAGGAAAGCACGACGATATCATTGGCTTTCTGAAGGGATGGCTAGTTATCTTGATGATCCTCATAGTGATATAAATACTGAAGTTGTTAAAGATAATGTTTTAAATATGGCGTCGAGTGAAAGTAAGGAGTGTAGAAAAGTATCATTAGATCTCATTCAAGAAGGTTCAAATAGAATAAAACGATACCTTAGTAAATTAAAAGATAAAAATCAGACAAATCTAGATGATTTTATTAATCCAAAAGAATCATTGGAATTACTAGAAATTCCACATTTGGATATGCCAATTCCATTTACTTTAAAATGGGAAAGCGTTAAAATGGCACGCAAGCTAGCCGTAAATAATTATACTGAGTTATTAAAGATTCAAGGATTAGGTCCAGGGATGATAAGAGCTTTAGCACTAATATCCGAATTCATTTGGGGTGAATCTCCAAGTTGGAAAGATCCTGCGAAATTTGCTTATGCTGTTGGAGGTAAAGATGGAATTCCATATCCGGTTAATCTTCAAAGAATGGAAAAATGTGCAGCGATTTTAGAGCATTTAATTGATCAAGCTCATCTAAATAATAAGGAAAAAATTAACGCTTTAAAAAGACTGCATAAATATACACAGAGAAATGCTCTAATATAATAAAAAAAAGAATAAAAAAATTTATTGGTTTTCTATAATCATTTGGTATTCTTGAGTTTTCTTATTCCCACAATGAATACAATAAGCAACTCCTCTTTCTGATAAGGATTGAAGCATTGAATCTGTAAATCTGTTACCGCATTCACTACAATAAGCAACTTCAGGTCGGACAATTTGTTCACCCTTTTGTATTGGTACAATTGGTTCATCCTCTTGTTTCACTTGATGTTGTATTTGTTGTTCTTGTGGGGGAGTGCAGCAAGGGTTAGGTTTAGGTTTTCCTGATATCGCGTAATACAATCCTTCGAATATTTTATAAAAGAGAAGACCAATTCCTTTCAAAAGGTAATATACTCCTTTCAAAACATAGTAAATTAAATAACCAACTCCTTTCAGAATGTAATATACTAGAATTACAGCAAGCACTAAAACAGCAAAAACGCCTATCAAAACTAAAACTTGTGCGTAGATTGGGATTGCCAAAAACCATTCGACAATCGATTCCCATGTGAGATTAAAAATATATAAGTCCACCATTTTTTTATCACTCCAAATTGATTTATTTTTACTTAATTATATGGAGATTTTATTTGAATTAAAAAAATTTGGAGTCCAATTTTTAAAATTTAAACTTAAAGGGATTGAAAGGGGATTTTAATTTTTACATTAAAAGAAGGTTAATCCAATTATTTTCCTTTTCCATACTCATACATTATTCTAAATGCTTTTATAGCATGTTTTATTCTACTCATTATTGGAACCTTACTATCTGAATTAGATGAAGATGCTGCTTTTCTAAGGAAATCAAATGTCCATCCAGAACCAAAACATACACATACGCACGGTTTTTTGAATTTTTTTGTTAATTCTTTAATGAGATCAAAGTGTTGTAGTGCCCATTGTGATGCCATTGAACCCATATTTTGAAGTGGCCACCTAGGAACTGAAAAGATATATAAAATAGAATCAACATTCTTATCTTCAAAAATAGCTCTAGTAGATGTTACAAATGTTTGAAATATAGA
>JBHLKB010000239.1:0-4528 GCA_048887205.1 Candidatus Hodarchaeota archaeon | reverse complement strand
TATTATTAGTTTTGGTTACTCCTATATGTATTCTAGGTGTTTCTTGCTTTCGGAATTTTATAGCATTACTAAGTAAATTCTGAAATAATTGTATAAATTGAGATTTATCTACTTTTAATATTGGCAATTCGTCATAAGTTATAACTGCACCACTTTCTTTTATTGATTCATGTAAATTAAATAGGGCATCCTGTAAAATAATCTCAAGACTAGTTAATTTAGGAGGTTGAGCATGTGTTGTAATTCTCGAATATAATAGTAAATCTTTTATAAGGGTATTCATCTTTTTTGCACCATCTGTTATAAAGTGAATAAACTCTTTACCATCCTTATCGATTATATCTTTATATTTATCTTCTAGAAGTTGAGAAAAGCTTACAATTGCTCGTAAAGGTTCTTGCAGATCGTGAGATGCTACATAAGCAAATTGCTGTAAATCTTCGTTAGAGCGTCTTAAATCCTCCATGATCTCATTAAATTCATATTCTCTTCGTGAAATATGCTCAGATAGGAATGATACTACTATGCTAACAACGATTAATAAGATGCCTCTCAGAAAATTATTTATAGACTCTAGATTAAAAAACCCATAATCCTGAATGGTATGAAAAATTATTAGTATTACAGCTAAAAAAACAGGAACAATTAAACCTTTCTTTTTCCACCATAAACTTGCCAAAATTGAAGGAAAATAGAAAAAATGTGCAACAAGGATAGAAGTTCTAAAGATTAACTCGAAATAATAAATTAATAAACACGAGAGGATAATTAATATTAAAATAATCACAATTCTCATTCTTTCTTCTTTAAATTTCGAATTCATTACAATCATTTCTCTTATCTTATTATATTTGCATTAATTTGAATTTTTATTAAAAAGGATTGAAAAAAATCATAGGAAATATTCTTCATTAATAAAAATATTGTCCAATAGAAAATAAATTTTATCGAACAAAAGTATCATATTATCTCGTTCATAAAATGAGATTTCAGTTTAAAATTTACAATCAGAATTGATCTTTCTTAATTATAAATAAAATAATTATTTATATTAAAACGAATATTATTCAGAATAAGAGAAATAAATATGAAAAAGATTTTAATTTTGAAAAAATGCATAAAAAATATTTTCAGGTGAATAAAAATAGAGGATAAAAAACTCAATATATTATTAATTGAAGATAATACTGCTGATGTACGTCTTATTGAAGAATTATTAAAAACATCCGCAGAATTCAAATTTGATTTAAAATCATATCCTAGACTTTCTGAAAGTTTGAATAGTCTTAAAACTAAAAATTACGATATTATTATGTTAGATTTAACTTTGCCAGATAGTGATAGAGAGACTACTTTAGAAAGAGTTTTAAATGTTATAGACACAATTCCTATAATTATTTTAACTGGGTTGGATGATAAGGAATTTGCATTGCAATCTCTTCAAAAAGGAGCACAAGATTATATGGTAAAAAGTGAGCTTAATGGACCAAGTTTAACACGGGCGATCTTGTATGCTATTGAACGACACAGAATTGAAAGTGAAAAGATAATGGGCAAGGTCATAAAAATACCATTTGATAAAAAAGATAAAGAAATTCTTAATTTACTACAAGATAATTATAGAATCTCTTATAAGGAATTAAGTAAAAAAGTGAATCTTGCCGCTAGTACTATACATAATCGAGTACAAAATATGATAAAAGAAGGAATCATAAAAAAGTTTGATACTCTCGTAGATCCCCTTAAAATCGGATTTGAATCAATAGCTATTCTTGGTCTCTCTGTTGATCCTTTGAGATTGGACGATATAGCAAAAAAACTAGCCATTTATGATGAGATACAATTAGTTACATCTTCAACAGGAGACCATAATTTATTAATAAAAATTATTGCGAAAGATGAGAAAAATCTCTGGAGATTTATTAATGAAGAAATTAAAACATTAGATGGAATTCAACTACCAATACATGTATCAAGTTTTATAGATATTTTTAAAATAACTCATAAGATTAATTTTAAAATTGAAAAAAAGGAGTAGATTATTTTTATCCTAAAAAATCTCTGTTTCTGGGTTTATTTTCTTTCTATATTTAATTATAATAACAAGAATCTTGTTCAATTAAGGAATAATGTAATTCTTGAACATTTTACTCATCAATAGGTTTAACAAGTCTTATTAATTATACTCTTCCATCTCCGAGTTTGTAGATTTATTAATATTTTGTAGGATAATCAGTAATTATATCGCTTACCTATTTTTATATTTTTTATTTTAACAAAGAATAGCATAAAAAACAATTCAAGGGAAAATTCCTCTCAATTCAATTGCTCTGGCTAATCTTGAAATAGCAATCATATATGCGGCTATTCGAAGAGTAATATTCTCTTCTTTTGATAGATTATAAACTTCCTCAAATGTGTTCACAAGAATATTTTTTAATTCCTGGTTAATTCTATCTAAATTCCAAAAATAACTATGAATATCTTGAATATACTCAAAATAAGAGACACATAAGCCTCCAGCATTAGCAAGAATATCAGGGACTATTATTATCTCTTTCTTTTTCAAAACCTCATCGGCTTCTGGAGTAGTTGGTCCATTAGCACCTTCTAATATAATTTTACAATTAATTTTAAAAGCATTTAATTGGGTTATTTGGTTTTCTACTGCTGCAGGGATTAAAATGTCACATTTAAGCGTGAGTAAATCTTTATTAGTGATAAATTTATAATTTATTTTTTGAAAATCTTTGAAGTAATTATTCCTATCTCTCCATTCTAATAACTCTTTAATATTTAATCCTCCTTTGGCATATAAACCTCCAGTAATATCCGACACAGCAATAATGTTGCAACCTTTTTCATATAAAATATTAGCAATATGTCCCCCAACATTGCCAAATCCTTGAATAACAATATTCTGGGTTCTTAGATCTATATCTATTTTATTGCATAAAGCTTCGAGAACATAAAATAAACCCATCCCAGTTGCCGTTTCTCTCCCAACTGAGCCTCCTATTTCTAATGGTTTCCCTGTCACTACTCCAGGAATAGCTCTCCCTTTATGCATAGAATAGGTATCCATAATCCAAGCCATAATTTGAGGATCTGTATTAATATCTGGAGCAGGAATATCTATATCTGGTCCAATAATATTTATGATTTCTGTTGTATATCTCCTAGTTAGCCTTTCTAATTCATCTTTTGATAATCTTTTAGGATCTACACATATACCTCCTTTTGCTCCTCCAAGAGGTAAACCCAATAAGCTGCTTTTCCAAGTCATCCAAGTAGCTAGTGCTTTAACTTCATCAAGATTAACATTTGGTGCAAATCTAATACCTCCCTTGCCAGGACCCCGAATAGTTGAATGTTGTACTCTGTAACCTTCAAAAATCTCCAAATCTCCATCATCCATCTTAATAGGAATTGAAACAATTAAAGAACGTTCTACTCTTTTGAGATATTTCCTAATATTATTATTTAATCCAATCTTTTCGGCAACAATATCGATTTGTTTTTTTGCCATTTCAAATAGATTTGTCTCAATTAATATTTCTTCCTCTACAATTCCAGAAACATCAATTTGCTCAGGTGGAATAAGTGTTATTTGATCCTTTTTTTTATTTTCTAGCATTTTCGAATAAAGTTCAGTTTTGGTTTTTTAATTTTAATTGATTAGATTATATCTCTTCATCTTATATATGTTATATAATATTTATAAATTTACCGAACTTTATCCTAGCATTGCGATATTGGAACGAAGATACTTCGATTAAAAAAAGATCAGGTGACTTTCATTCGGTTAATTTATTAAATCTTTTTTATAATTATTTAGAATACTTGTCGAAAAAGGATAATAATATTCTTTAAAGAAAAGAGATTAAAAGATTTCAAAGATTTTCAAAATTAAATTTCGTGAATTCTTTACAGGTTTATCAATATTAATGAAAATATGAAGATTTCTTATAAAGTTAGACCACAGAAGGCAAGATCAAGAACTGCCTTATGATATATATTAAAAAATTCAATATAAAAAATAAAAAAGAAATATGATCATAACCATCCTCTCAACTTCATAGCTTCTATAACTCGGTCAAGAGCTATTATATAAGCTCCCATTCTGTTATGTGTTTCATATTTCTTAGACTTTTCTATAGTAGAGCGGTAGGCTCTTGTCATAACTCTATCTAATGCTTCAAATACCTCTTTTTCAGTCCAAAAATAACGGTAATAACCTTGAACCATTTCAAAGTATGAGACTGTAACTCCTCCCGCATTGCATAAAAAATCAGGAATAACATCAATACCTTTCTCAAAAAGGATTTTATCTGCATCTGGAGTTGTAGGGCCATTGGCAAGTTCAGCAACGATCTTACAGTTGATATTGTTTGCGTTTTTATTAGTGATAATATTTTCAAGAGCGGCTGGAACTAATACATCGCATTCTAATTCTAATAATTCTTCATTTGAAATTTCATCAGTTCCTTTTAAGCCAACCACTGATCGTGTTTTCTCTTTAAATTCT
>JBHLKB010000238.1:0-4561 GCA_048887205.1 Candidatus Hodarchaeota archaeon | reverse complement strand
CATAGGTTTACCACATATGATACAGAATTTATCTGTTTCTTTTACTGGATTACCACAATAAGGACAAAATTTAGCCATAAGCTCCACGTTTAGGATATGTTAATAAAATTATCATATGATTATCTAAATTAAAATCATAATTAAAATTAATTGAGTCCGATTTTTGAAATTTCTAATATTATACTAAATTTTAAGTCATGCCTAATAACAAGATATAAATTTTTTTCAATTTTTAAGTAATTAAAGATGGAAATTGAAAAGAAAATCCCTATCCACATTGGTTTATTTGGACATATTGATACTGGGAAAACTGCAATAGCGGAAGTACTCAGTGAAATAATTTCTACAGCTGGTATTGATGCGCACCCACAGAGTAGGGAAAGAGGGATTACTATAGATCTAGGTTTTACAAGTTTTATGCTTGATAAATATTTAATCACACTAGTAGATGGTCCAGGTCATGCAGATCTAATAAAAATCAGCGCGTCATCAGTTGAAATTATTGATTGTGCTTTAGTTGTTATTGATATTAATAAAGGTCCTCAAGTTCAAACAGGAGAACATCTTATTATGATTGAGTCGCTTAAGATCGATAAAATCATTGTTCTTCTCAATAAGATTGATTTATTTACTGAAAGTGTTGAGGAAGAAATTAAAAATACTAGAGAATTTTTTGGTACAACCTCTTTTGGTTATAATGTCCCAATTTTTGCCATTTCTGCAAAAGAAAGAGTTGGATTTGAAGAATTAAAAAATGGAATACTAGAAACAATAAAATCTTTAAAAATTGAAAGGAATACCAAAGGAGATATTATAATTCCTATTGATCATCATTTTCATATTAAGGGTATAGGAGCGGTATTAACAGGCACAATTTTAAACGGCACATTAACTCTTAATCAAAATTTAGAAATAATACCAGTTAAAACATCAGGTAGAGTTAAAAATATTCAAATATTCCACCAGAATGTTGATTTTGCAAAAGCTGGCGATAGAATTGGCATTAATATAAAAGGCTTAGAATTAAAAAAGATTTATCGCGGTTGTTATGCTACAAATAATCCTAATGCTTTTGATCATTGTAATATAATTGAAGTAAAAGTAAATAATAACATTCTATTTAAACCTAAGACTAGTTTTGGTACTCAAATTCATATAACAATTGGAATGGTAACTACTGTTGGAAATGTTTATCCTTACTATGACTTGGATGGAAAAAGGATTCAAACAACAGTTTCAAATAAAGATAGAGGATTTATGGCTTTAATAATATTAAAGGAAAAAGTTTTAATACGAAAAAAGAGAACAATTATGCTATTAAGCCGATTAGATTTACCTCCAACCACTTTAAGAATATTGGGATCAGCAGAATTATTAAAGATACATAAAGAACCTCCTTTATTTTTTAAATATAAAACAAAAAAAGGTATAATCAAAAATACAGAACATTCTCAAGGGATAATTAGCATAGGATTAGCACAAAGCGCTGCTGGAGCTAAAAAGATTGTTGGAAAAGAATTGGAACCACCTTTTACTAAAATTTTAGATACATTTGGTTCCAAGGGGGCAGTAATTGTCGGGATTAGAAGTAGAGAGAAAAATGTAAAGAAAGGAGATCCCGTGTTTCTAAAAGAATTAAGAAGTTTTCAACTAAAAAACATTTAAATTACCAAAAATTAATATTATCTTAACAGAGGTGTTAAAATTGGAAAAAGCTGAGGACTCTGAAATTGAAATAAGCCAGGATATTCTAGACGAATTAATGCGTGCTTTAGAAAGACTGGAAGCCTCAACAGATTTAGAAGGAACTGCAGTAGTTTCAAAAACAGGCTTAAGAATTGCGAGTTCTGAAACTGCTGATGTTGTATGGGATATATATAGCGCAAGCCCCGCTACATTAATTTCACTGGGTGAAAAAATAAGCCAAGGACTTGAACAAGGTGAATTGAGAGATATAGTTATCCGTGGAACTAAAGGATATACAATTATTTTAGTTGGATCTGTAGATAACAATTTTATGCTATTTACAAATTGTAAAAAAGGGTATAAATTAGGTTATTATTTCCATAAAATTAGAAAAGCTTTCAAAGAAATGGAACCTGTTTTAAGGAAAATTGAGACAAAAGAGATTAATTATTAAAACACCTTATTAGTCTTCTGATTTTTTTGATTATTTAAAATTAAAAAATTCAATATAGATTGAGTTAAATAACAATAATTATTTTATTAACCATTTAACCTCATCTCCGTCATTTAATTGATAGACAGGCGCACCTACATTTGGGGCGTAATTATTAATCAAATAAATCCAGCCGCCTCTAATCCCATCGATTTCTTCTACAAAAATTCCCCAACCATGGTCAACATATTTAATATCACACCATTTATCTAAAGCATCAAATGCTGTTGTTTTCCAATTATCTAAAGTAAAATTTTCACGGACTTTAATAGTTCCATTATTATAATCAACGAATAAGGTAATATTATTCACATTTTCTTTTCTAGTTTCAATTGGATTATAGTTTAAATAGAAATTAATTAATAAGAGTAATGAAAAACTAATTATCCATGCAAACGCTATAATGAAAAATTTTAACTTCTTATTCATAGTTGATATTCACAAATTTCTAAAAAAAAAATAAAAATTGAAAATTATTTGTTAATTCTTATTTTTTTTAGTAAATTAGAAATTTTCATCATTAAAGTTATAGTGATTATAGCACCAATTAACAGCAATGGAGATGATGATATCAAAGGTTCAGTTTTTTGAAAATTTAACTCATAATCACCTAATTGTATCTCGAGATCTGGACCAAAAATACTCTGAACCTTACTATAAACTAAAACACCAGATCTTTTATCATAAATCATTGTACTATTTTGGTTTTTATTTTCTTGGTTAAAAATAAATTTAACTATATAATCATATTCCTCGTAAATGAAATCTCCTGGCAATAATCCTGTATCTGATACCTGCCCTGTGGCTAAAATTCTCAAGTTTTCTAAATTTTTAATTTGAATTAGAAAACCAGAATGAAACATGTTATAACCGATAGCTAAAGACAATCCCGCTTCACTATTAGATACATTATAGAAGGTAGTGTTAGAAACTAATACTCCTGTTATATTCTCCATGAAAGTTATATTAATGTAAGGAATAGGATTGTTAAAACATGACGCTCCGAATGCTGAAGAGTCGTCGTTGTAAAATCCTGTAAAATTTACAACTATCTGTCCGCCTGGATTTGTAATAGCATCACCTCGGGGTAGCCAATTTAAATCTAGCCAGGTAAATTTTGAATCAAATTGTGTTACATTGTAAATATAGGTTCTGTTCAAATCTAAATCTTGAGAATACGCTTCAGGGATAATTATAGCTGCTTTAATAAAAGAAACGTTGAGAATAAGTAATGATTGGACTGTTATTATCGATATTAATAACCGAATTATAAATTTTTTTTTGTTCATAATATGGTATATTCAAATAAATAATAAATCATTCTAATGTGATTTTATTAAAGATACAAATAATTTAAATATTAGGGTAACTTATCCTACGGATTTAGAGCTTCTATCCTTAAAGGATTGTGATTAGAAGGAGTGAAAAATTTTTCATCATAAACTATAAATTTATAAAATAAATTGAAGTTATAAATGCTTAAATTCTACAAAAATGTTTATAATAAATGTCATCTAAAGATATGGTGAAAATTTAATAATCAAAAATAATATGGAGGCAAAAATATGGCTAGTAAAAAAATATTAATGTTTGTAGGTGATTTTGTTGAAGATTATGAAGCCATGGTACCATTCCAAATATTAACTATGGTTGGACATACTGTTCACGCGGTTTGTCCTGATAAAAAAGCGGGTGATACAGTTAGGACGGCTGTGCATGACTTTATAGGAGATCAAACTTATGCAGAATTTCCTGGTCATAATTTCACTTTGAATGCAACTTTTGATGAGATTAAAGCAGAAGATTATGATGCTCTTGTTATCCCCGGAGGAAGGGCTCCAGAATACCTTCGATTGAATGAAAGAATAATTGAAATTACAAAACACTTTGCAGACACAAATAAACCAATTGCTGCGGTGTGTCATGGACCACAAATTCTCGCAGCTGCTGGTGTATTGAATGATAAAAATTGTCTTCCTTATCCAGCTGCAGGACCAGAATGCGTCATAGCAGGAGCCAAACTTGTTGCACCAAATGAGACATTTTCTAATGCTGTTACTGATGGAAATCTCGTAACCGCACCTGCTTGGCCTGCTCATCCTGAATGGATGAAACAGTTCCTAGAATTACTTGGAACAAAAATAGAATCATAACCACAATTTAAACAATTCTATAAATCAAAAGTTTTCACAAAAAAGAAAATCATCGCACTTGTTTAGAGAAGGTTTATAATTTTTATGACATTGGATTTAGTTAATGTCTGAAGAATTCGATTTTGAGAAATATTGGCTAAACAAATTTTCTAAGTGTCTTGATGAGATGGTTGGAGAAGACATCACAAGGAAAATTTTAGCGGGTAGTGAATATTTTACTGATAATACA
>JBHLKB010000237.1:0-4572 GCA_048887205.1 Candidatus Hodarchaeota archaeon | reverse complement strand
AACTTTAGAGAGTTTGACACCCATATCTCTAAAAAGGTTTTAGGTGTAATTAACCAAACTACAGGTATATTTGTAAGCCACTTCTTAACTAAAAAAAAATATTGGGAACAATCTATTTTTCATAAAATATTTCGAGTAAATAAAGTCTTTTCCTCCGTTTTTGCCCCTCGTAATATTGTATTAGGGAATGTTTTAATAAATAGTTCAATTTTATATGGAAATGATTTAAGAGAAAAAATCAGACCCAAAATTCGAATTAGCACACAAGAAATGTTTAGAAGTATAGTTATGAACCTTATGATCTCGCTTTTCTCTCTCGCAATATCATTCCTTAAAAATTTAAAACCTACAAAATATCAATTAGAAGCGATAAAGTGGGCTTTGAAAGCATCTAATTATTATTGCTTTCGAGATTCAGTTGATCTTACTAAAGTGACTGAGCGATTTATCTCTTTTGAGAAACAAAAATCTCAAAAGAAAGCTAGAAAATTTTATACGAAATTTCTCCAATTAAGAAGCTCACTTCAAAATGATTGGAATTTTATGGTAAGATGTCCAATTCGGATTGTAAAAATTCATACTCACGCGATTTCATACAAGAAATTAATAAAAAGAAAAGAAGATTTAAGTATTCCTACTGAACGAATTAAATCTGAACCCTTGATCCCTGATCATAGGTTTCCATTAAAAATTTGATCTTCGTCTGTAAAATATGATACATTTTTTTGGAATTCTAAATATAAAAATATAAATATTTATTAATTTATTTAGAATTGTATTAAAAATAGATTTTTTTATGATACACTCTTAATTAATTAAGAACATATAAAATATGCATAAAGTATGGCAGAAGAAGTAGATATTCGGGAATTGTTTTTCGATATATTAGACATCGTTAAATTCGAGCTTAAGTTTTACAGATACAAAGAATCTCCTATGTTTGAACGTATTGTCAAGACTCGTGTGTTCCAACAAAAATTACAAAAATTGAAGGATTTTATTAATACTTATTTTGATATTATGTATAGAGATGAGGAGAGTCCTATAAATCAAGCAGCTCTCAATACTCAACTTGATAATATCGCGAGATTAACAAATTATTATGATGATTTGTCAGAATTTTATACCGATCATACCAAAATAATGATTACCAAAGATAAATTACAAAGTCTAATTGAATATTCGCATGTTGAAATTTTGTTCCTTATCTTTACAAATATTTTGGACTGGGAGCATTATAAAAGCAGTTTATTATTTCCTACAGATAAAAATAAAGAAAAAATCCTAAAAGAATTCCTCGCCAAGCTAGCAAGCTCTGAAATTAAAGATGTAGAAGATATTATTGATTTAGAACAAGCTATTGATACTTTTGTGCAGAGTATTGAAGTATAATTTACTTATTACATTCCCTTTTATTCTTTAAGTACCAATTTTTAATCCATAAAAGGAATATTTATATTAAAGTTGGGATGTTGTATTCATAAAAGATAAATCTTTTATATTATTAACTTCAGTCTTTTAAACATTTAATTAAATAAAATAATCGAGTATTACATGTAATTCTTTATGGTAATAAAAATTAAATTATATGGGGATCTAAGAGAAAAAGCACCACAATTAGATAGTTATAATGGTGCTCCAAGTACATTAAATATTAAAATAGATGGGATAAAGACGGCATTGGATATTTTAAATAAATTCCGAATAACTCAGGATGAAATCAGTCACATATTTATAAATGGTAGATATTCAGGGATAGAAAGAGAAGTTATGGATGGAGATCGAATTGGATTTTTTCCAAAGAGAATGGGAATTATGTTTGTAGAAATAATAAATGAATAACATAATTGAGGGAACTTATTAAGATACCTTTTTTCCTATGATAAACACGAATATAGATATCTATAAATATGTTATACATTATGTATTTGCTCAAGCAATGTAGAGATTGAAAAAGAAAGATATAATTCAGAGATTCAATTTTTAAAATGACCGATTGTTTCGACAAAATATTGGATATATATACCAATAGCGAGGTAAAGAGATATAAAGCTCTAATTAAATTAATGAAGGATCTCGACAAAGAAATATCAAACGCATTACGGGTTAGAAATTGTTTAATTTTATTGGTTAATTTATGCTTTAATCCAGAATCTCCGGATTATGCCTACAATAAAGGAAAATCACCACAAGAGCTTTCTGAACAAGAAAAATTTGAAATGCTTGAGTTATTAAGATTTGAATTTAAGAATTAAGTTTTTTTTAGAAAACCTTAAGATCAATCTCCTTCCATTCATCATATTGGTTGAAGATATTATCAATTTTTTCCAAAGTTTCTATGAGTGCGTTTTTTGTTTTGCTATCTTGTTTAAATGTATCGATTATTACAGCATAAAGGTCAATTTCATATTCTTGAGAAAGATCAGAAAGTTTCTGTAAATCTTCTCTCAGAATACCTTTTTCTTTTAATTGTTTAAATAGGAGAAATTCAATTTCTTCTTTTAATTTTGCAGTTGCAGATAAAGATTTAATACATTTATCATATAAATCTTGTTCTTTAACTCTTACAATTGTTTCTTCTTCTGTTAAATCAGATTTTGCTTCTACTATTTCTAATCTTTCGTTTAGTAAGTACTTAACTCGTTCGTATATTTTAATTGCTTCAGATATGCTTCTTAAACTGTTAAATAAATGTTGTTTTCGATTTAATCTCGCTTCAATGATTTTTAAATAAGCATCTTCATAATATGTTTGAATTTTTTGGAAGGTACTTTTCTCCCATTCACTGATTTTAACATAAATATACCGCAAATCTTTAATTAATTGTTTTTTATCATCTCCTGCTAGATCAGGTTGATTAAGTTTATCATATATATTATTTGTCTCATGTTTAATTAAAAGAACCCTTAAATACATAATATGCGCTTTCTTTTCTATATTTGTAATACTTCTTGATTCCCCTTCACGTTCACAGAATTTAAAAATTGTTAAGGCATCATCGAGTAATTTATTATATTTTTTTTGGTTGTCTAAAATATAGTATTTTGAATCTTGAACTTTTTGAATTGCTCTGTCCATTTGGATTTCTAATTCGAAAATGTAATCAATTAAACTCAACTGTTTTCTTTCTGACAAAATTCTTGATTTAGTATTCATGTCTTTTTCTACGTTTTTACTAGCTAAAAGCCAGAAGAAAGCTGCTGGGACAAAGAAAAATATACTGAAAAATATCATGTTAAAGATGCCCCCAAATATGGAAATGAGGGTATATGAGATTAATAATGTTATTCCCTTACTTATCTGTTCCGAGAGTTTAAAAAAAGAAGCCGCAGTTCCCTTGTGTTCGGGCATGTTAACATCTATCATTACAGCACTTCTGTTAGCTACTGGTCCAGCTCCCAGCATTGAAGCCATTAAAGCAAAAATAAAGAAGATAATATAAGTTGGATAGGCGATAAAAATCTCACCAATTGTCCGTAAGATATATGAAAATAGCTGTTCAGGTGGAATTGGGCTAGGATAAGTAAAAGTAAAAGGTGCGGGATTAATTGGGCGCAATGAAAGAAGTAAAACAAGAGCAAAAGGGATTGAAAGAATCAAACACATAGTAGCTAACCTAGCTCTATTTTTTTTATTTCGGCGAAATAGCACATCACCTAAACGAGCAAAAACACTATTACCAAGTATGTACCCAATTCCAATCATGCCAGCAAAAATAGTTGCCGTTTGAAGTCTTATTTCTGTAGGAATTTGATCAAAATATTGAAGAACCAACATTGAAGTTGTGAAATATACTAATACAGTACCGGGAATTACTGAGAAAAAACCTTGAATAATTAAATAACGATTAGATTTTTTTTTTACTATTGTTTTTAGATCTTCTTTCGAAATTCGATAACTATATTCTAAATCTAATTCCACTAACTCTAACAACTCATCTTCGCTTGCTCCACGTTGAGGAATTTTAACAAAAAAGAGGACAAAAATGACTATCACGCTTATTCCGGAAAGTAAAATGAAAGGGAACCTCCAACTAAAAATTGGTCCAAGAAATGAAGATAATCCTTGTCCCGCTCCATTAGAAATAGAACTTAAGATTGCTAGAGTTCCAAACCAACCAGATCTTTCTTCTGGAGGAATTGCATCTGAAATTATCGAATACCCTACTGGCAACACGCATCCTAGACCTGCTCCACTTGCTACTCTAGAAATTACTAGCATAATGTAAGAATTTGATATAGCTGTTAAAATCATCCCAATTGTCCACGAAAAGGCACCTGCAATAATTACTTTCTTTCTGTTGATTCTATCAGTATAATAACCCCAAAGTAAAGCAAAAAAAGCACTGATTAACACGAAAAAAGCATCAGGAATAGCGATAAATGCCTCAGGAATGCTAAAGTATTCTTGTACTGCAGCATAGCTTGGAATGAGCATATTAGCACATGCAGTTGATAAGAATAGCAATACCATTACTAATATAATAGGCGCTAGGTCTTTGAATTTCACTTTTGTTAATTTAAAGCGTCCAATAAGCAATTACCAATCGACTATAATTATAATAAATAGCAT
>JBHLKB010000236.1:0-4577 GCA_048887205.1 Candidatus Hodarchaeota archaeon | reverse complement strand
GCTAAATATTGTCTTTTCAGTTTCAAATGAGGGCTGATGGTTGAAAACTGATGATAACATTAATAATTCTTTATTTCCACGAGCCCAATGAGAATCAATTTCAAAATAATAGTTCAGAGTATGATATTGATTAAAAGAATAACTGAAAAATTCTTCAGAATTTATCTGATCCATTAGACTCGGAATAAACAAACAATTCTCGTTTTTTAGGATTTGCTCTGGGTATGATAGGAATATTATAGGTCCTTTTTTTCGATCAAAATATGTTAAAAGAATAAACCAATCCATAACTAGATCTCGTTTTGAATTAAAAATCTTTATTATTTATTTATGGAGTACAGTTCGACTATAAAAAAAATTAAATAATATACTCATAATGCTTCATTTTAAAATATTAAATGAAATCGTTTCTATCTGGTGTAGACCATTGCCAGTCAACATGGAATTTACCAAACCCGTAAAAGATGTTCAAATTTTTAATTTTTTATCAAACTTTTAGTATATCAACAATAATGAAAAAATCATTAATCAATCTGAAAAAAAAGCCAAGTGTAGAAATATATAAAGGATTATCATTATCAGTATTATAAAGAGAAACTTATAATAGGGAAGAATAGGGTTATATGAGGGAAATCTCATTATGAATCCCGTAGAAGTGTATATTATAGCAAAGGATGCAGGAGTATTATTGTATAAATATTCAATTGTTGATTTTGGGCAAACTGAGAAAGATCAGTTGATGTCAGGTTTTTTAACGGCTCTTAATAACTTTGCTAAAGAAGTGAACTTTCCCGCGGGGGTATCACTAATTCGATCTGGATCTTTAGAAGCCCGATTTAGCCCGGGGGAGTATATCTTTTCTGTATTAATCATTGATTACCAAATTCCCCTTGGTTCATCCACGGAACACATTTTGAGTGGGCTTGCTGGGGAAATCACAGAGAAGTTTGAAACTAAATATAAAGAACAATTAGAAAGCCAAGTTAAAACTAACAAATTTAAACCAAATGACTATGGGGATTTTTGGAAAGATATTGATCGAATAATTGATAAATACGGTGAAGAGTCTTATGAATTATATCAAAAGTTAATATTAATTGAAGCAATTTATTTAAAAGTGCCACAGAAATGGTGTCTTCCTTTGATTGAACGAGCAGGGAAGGGAAAAACCGTTAATATTGTAAAAAGTATCCCACCAATATATCATAGGGCTTTAAAAAGAGCTATTCAAAAAGTTAATCTAGATAATATGCCGGTTTGGGAAATCTTTGCCGTATCAGTATTAGATCCCAGTAATATAAGATAGCAATTACTTTTCGAACAGATTTTTCAAGGGGCTCAAACAATACTCATTCCATCCTTTTTTCACGCTTTTATATGAGGATATGGGTACGTGTGTCTGTTTAAATTTTAAAAGGGTTCCATTTTCAATTGGTTCCAAATCAATTGTACTAGTTGAGTAATGTGTTTTTAGCCAAGATTCTTCATTAGATCTCCAAGATTGAACGATTTTTCAGTATAGAATTAATTTTAAATTCTTCCCTTCGGGAGCCCCTTCAAAACTACAAGTTCAATGCCTTCTTTTAATTATATAGAAAGAAGAGCTCCCAATTGCTGCTATTCCAAAAATAATGATGATTAAGCTAATTTGTATAGGTAAAGAAGTATTAACTGTATAATTGGTTATGTTATCCTTATCTTCCATTAAATCTAGATAATCAGAATGAACCCAATAAGTGGCGCTACTATAATACACCTGAAACCATTTACCATTGATCCCATCTCGGACAAAACATTGTCCATAATTACATCTTCCTACAATATTGTAATCCGTGCTAGGGCCATCTCGAACGTTTAAAGTATTTGCGATTACTTTATAACAATTAAAATTTGAAATATCATACGTGTTTACATATTTTCCAGAAATCCAAGCACTCCTATCATCTAACCAAATCCGATGCCACCCATTATCTTTCTCGATACTCACATATTTTTCTCCACTTTGGATTGTTGTAATAATATTATAGCTAGTACTAGGACCTGTTCTCACATTCAGGTTAGAAGCGGTTATTTCAACAACACAATAAGTCGAAGTATAACCAATAGGTTTATAGACATGAACGACGCTAAAAGAGGAAAAAGCTGTCCATGACCATCCATTTTCATCCGTGGTATGGCCTGAAACAGTAGCAGTGTTTCCATTTCCACCAGTTACAATAACTGTATGGCGCCATTCATCACCACCTGCTGTTCCATATATGAGTACAGTTCCAGGAGATACCCAAAGTGGAAGTTCATTATCCCAAGATCCGGATTTAACACTTCTTTGATAAGATACACTTTGAAAATTTTTAAGATGTAGATGGAGATTATCACAGGATGGGAGACAACCACGTCCATCTAATCCTCCTCCGTTTCCATTAGATCCTTTCCAGAGTGTCAAACCCCCAGCAATAAGACATTGACTAACGAAATTAGCACAATCACCGCCAACATTAGAATAATCATAATAATGCGAATTACGCTTATTCCACCAATATTCTGCATATCCTACAGATCCCTCAGTTGAAAATATGTTATTACTATACTCTTTTTCCCATTCACATATATAATATCGAGTTGTGCTAGGAAATTGTGGAGGACCAATATCATTCCATCTACCATCAATATACATTTCTACATAATCTTCTCCCGTTCCATAATTATTCGGTTCACCAGGATACCAGTTAGTATATGAAACGTCTTCACCTGTAATCCATTCCCACGTTCCCTCGCTCACTTCATCCGTGAGTCCTAGCCATACTTTATTAGAATCCGCTAAATTTTTAATAAAATCGTTCTCTCCTTCACTAGTAATAGTTGCTAGGTGTCCACCCTGAGCTTCACAGTCAATTTTAGCATCTGACCAGCTTTTTTCTTCTGTAATTAATTTATACTCGTGCCCATTATATTCAACCCTATCATCTTCTTTCTCCCATTCACATACATAATATCGAGTAGTGCTAGGAAATTGTGGAGGACCAATATCATTCCACCTACCGTCAATATACATTTCTACG
This sequence comes from Candidatus Hodarchaeota archaeon, assembly GCA_048887205.1. Taxonomy (GTDB): domain Archaea; phylum Asgardarchaeota; class Lokiarchaeia; order Sigyniarchaeales; family SOKP01; genus Loki-b32. Next base: position 1,518 of record JBHLKB010000236.1, on the reverse strand, counting down.
TAATCTTCTCCCGTTCCGTAATCATTTGGTTCACCAGGATACCAATTAGTATATGAAACGGCCTCACCTGTAATCCACTTCCATGTTCCCTCACTCTCTTCATCCGAGAGTCCTAACCATACCTTATTAGAATCCGCTAAATTTTTAATAAAATCGTTTTCTCCTTCACTAGTAATAGTTGCTAGGTGTCCTCCTTGAGCTTCACAGTCAATTTTAGCATCTGACCAGCTTTTATCTTCTTTGATTAATTTATACTCGTGCCCATTATATTCAACCCTATCATCTTCTTTCTCCCATTCACATACATAATATCGAGTAGTGCTAGGAAATTGTGGAGGACCAATATCATTCCATGTGCCATCGGTATACATCTCTGCATAATCTTCCCCCGAGCCATAGTCATTAGGTTCACCTGAACGCCAATTAGTGAAAGTTATAGATTCCCCTGTTACCCACTGCCAACTACCTTCATTTAGTTCATCTGAAAATCCAATCCAAATTCTATTAGTTCCAACTAAATTATTTACAAAATCATTTTCTTCTTCACTATTGAGAGTTACTAAATATCCTCCCATAGCTTCACAATCATCTTTCGCTTCTGTCCAAGTCTTTGAAGTAGAAATTAATTGGTACTCATGTTCATTAAACACAACTCTATCATTTGGAGTACCTCCAATTACAAAGTTTTGTTGTAAGCTGTTTAAATCTCCGTTATAAAGATCTAAATCGCATCTTCCCGAAATTCCAGGAACAAACCCAGCATCGCTTACTTTATATTGCCAAAATGCCCAAGTATTCCATACTCCTGTATTTGGCGATTCAACATCCCAATTTGCTATCCAAAGATCATATTGGGTAACCCTGGAATCAAGAAATGAGAGGGCATAATAGCTATTGCAGTAGATAATAGGTTCGACTCCAGTATGTTCTTCAACATAAGTCATAAAATCTATTACCCAGTTGGTAAGTACTGTTTTTCCTAAATTTTGTCCTTCTTCCAAATCAAGAGCTGGTCTTAAATAACCATTAATCATGTATTGTTGTATTACACTAACAAAATGAGCTGCTTCTGCTGTACCAGTATAAGAATCTGGATTAGCATAATGATATGGACCTAAATATAAACCAGCGTTTGTTCCTTCATCCATGTTTGTAGTAAATGTTGAATCTACATAACTAATACCTTGACTTGCCTTACAAAATGCAAAACGATAACCTGCACCATAAACTTTATTCCAGTTAATAGAGCCTTGCCAATGAGAAACATCAATTCCATTCACATATTCTTCAGCCTTTACTGGGAGTAAATATCCAAAGAATGGTATTATTAATAATATAAATAACCCAAACGTAAATTTTTGTTTAAAATTTTTCATATCTTGTTTTCACATTCCTATAATTGATTATTTACTTTAAAATTATCTATAATTTTTATAAAAAGAGTATAATCATGGAACTCCTCATTTCTGAGAAAATTGAATAGGTTCATTACAACCAGAAAAGAAATTATATACGCTT
>JBHLKB010000235.1:0-4580 GCA_048887205.1 Candidatus Hodarchaeota archaeon | reverse complement strand
AAGAAGGGAGAACACTTTCTAGCTGCCGAGGAATTTTCTTCTGCCGCATCTCAATTCAAGGCTTTATGTGTTAAATTTAAACTAGAACGAGAGCGAAGAGAATTAGAAGCGATTTATCATCTTTGTAAAGCATGGGAAAGTATGGAATTTGCTGAAAATAATAAAGATTCAAATAAATTCGCAGAAGCAGCTCATCTATTTGAAAAAGCAAGCAGTTTTTTTAGTGATAATAAGTTAAAGATATTATCTTCAAGTAATTCTACATTCTGCCAAGCCCTTGAACTTGGTTGTAGATTTGATGAATCAACGAAAACTTTGGTAAAATCCGAGTTATATCCGAGAATTAAAGTAATACTTAGAAAAGCCGCATCTTCTTATAAGAAAGGAGGTTTTATTAATGAAGCTGACTGGGCTTTAGCGACTTCGACTTATTTTGATGCAGCTTGGCATCTAATACAGGCAGATGAAGAAATGAATCTGGAAAAAAAAAAGAGCCTTCTAAAAATCGGCTCAGAAATTCTTAATTCTGCAGCAAATCTATTTGGAAAGTCAGGTTATAAAAATAAAGAAAATGAAATATTAGAACAATTGGAATTAGTAGCAAAAGAAGAAGGAATAATTGTATCTGCTTTAAACACTATTAGCGAGCCTTCCATAACAAAAAGCACTGTAGGTATTATTGCTCCCGCATGTGCCCTTGAATCTAGCCAATCGCCAAGGATTAGTGAAGTACGTGAATTTAGTGATGAGATTGTAAAGGCTGGAATAGCGGAAGTACGCCGAGAAAAATATAAATTAATTTACAAAGATTTGCTAAAGGAACAACCTGAAATTCAACGAAACCAATTTAGAGTCGGTATTGCCCAAATAGGATTATCAAGTACAGGTGATATATTAGGTGAATTTTATACGGAAGATGGAAGTGGTCTTTTAAATCTTCGAAAAGATAAGGTCGATTTCATAAGTGGAAAAGTCAAAGAGATGGCAGAGAAGGCCCATGATAATGGAGTTAATATATTAATCTTTCCAGAAATGGTTATTGATTTAAATTTTGCAAAATTACTCGAAGATATTTCAAATCTCGCAAATAAATATGATATGTATATTATTCCAGGTTCCTATCACGACCCAACAACGAGACGAAATCTTAGTTTGGTGTTTAGTCCTGATGGAGTATTATGGGAACAGGAGAAGAATATTCCAGCAATGATCAATTTCAAGGGAACAAGATTCAAAGAAGGCATAGAAACTGGGAGATTTCCAAGAAAAGTTACAATTTGCAACACAGAATATGGAAGGATTGCAATTGCGATTTGCCGAGATTTTCTCGATATGGATTTAAGAGTAGAATTAAAAAACTTTGAACCTCCATTAGACCTTATTTTTAATCCAGCCTTCACACCTGTTACTGCAGACTTTAAAGCAGCTCATTTTGATGCTCGTAGATCAATCTATGCTTATTGCTTTTTTGCTAACATTGGAGAATACGGAAATTCATTAATATATACTCCAGAAAAAGAAAAAACTGAAAGAACTATACCACCTAAGGAAGAAGGTTTAATCTTCAAGGATATTGATCTTTTCAAACTCCGTTCAGAGCGTAAAAAGTGGCAGAAAATACATGAGAAAGAAAAACAGTTTATACAAAGCACGAGATAACATTATCATTCATGATTTTTTTTATTATTCTTATATTTCATATAAAATGTAACATTACAGAAGTGTTAATAGTTTGGAAAACGAGAACTAATTCTTACGAAATATGATAGATCTACTATTAATAAATCCTTATCAGAGAAAAAGAATTACAATAGGCTCATATCGAGATAAAATTAAGTTTCCTGTTCTTAGTTTGTTATCATTAGCTTCATATTTGGAAAAGGAGGGATTTAAAGTTGAAATTCTCGATCTCAACCTCAAATTATTAAAAAATAAAAATATCTTACAAATAATTAAAGATAAAAAACCTATAGTAATCGGTATTACTTCTATTACCTCATCTATTTATGAAGCTTACAGTTTGGCTAGATTAATTAAATCTAATTTTAACATCACCTTGGTTATTGGAGGTCCACATGCTACGTTTGCCGATGAGGAAATCTTAAATGAATCTAAGTTTGATATTGTTGTGAGAGGAGAAGGTGAAGAAACACTTATTGAAATTGTAAGATCTATTAAGGGGGAGCGGAATCTTGATAATATCAAGGGAATTAGTTACAAAAAAGACGGAAAAATCATTAAAAATGAATCAAGAATGTTTATCACTAATTTAGATAAATTACCTTTTCCAGCAAGACATTTAATCCCAATAAAAAAATATGGAACTCACGCAATTACTATTATGACTTCAAGGGGATGTCCTTTTGGATGTGCTTTTTGCCAAGTTCCCGGAAAAGATGGTTTAAAATGGAGATACAGATCGGCAGCTAATATTATTGAAGAGATAAAAGAAGTACTTCAAAGCAATCCTAACATAAAGAAGGTGAGTGGCCCAGAAGGCAAGAGACCAATAGTTTTTTTTGTTGATGATAATTTTATGGTGTCTATCGAAAGAATAGAAGAAATTTGCACTAAGATTATTAATGAAGGAATTGAAATCTATTGGGATTCAAATGCTAGAGTCGATACTATTGCGTACATTAGTGAAGAAATATTGGATTTATTGAAAAAATCCGGTTGTCTGCATCTATTTTTAGGTGTTGAGTCTGGCTCTGAAAAAACTCTGAAATCCTACAAGAAACAAATAAAAAAAATAGATGCTTTAAAAGCCGCTGAGAGATTAAAACAAAAGGGAATTTTCTTTACTGGGGCTTTTATGTTAGGGTATATAGAAGAAACAAAATCTGATTTGAATGCAACGATACAGTTTGCTAAAAAGATGGAACCTACGATAGCAGCTTTCAGAATTTTAATCCCTTTACCTGGAACAAAAATTTATGAACAATATATAAAAGAAGATTTAATCATGGATTTCAATTATTCTAATTATACTTCGGGAATCCAAATCATAAAACATAAAGAAAACTTGGAAAGATGGGTGCTAAAGTTTTACTTGATATACTATTTAAGGTTAAGAAAAGAATATTTAAATTTGGGAATGTGGAAAATGGTGCGTCAAATATATAGTTAGGCACGCTTGTTATTTTTTTAACTATGAAGCATTCTTAATTCAATCTAATATAAATTCCAATCAAGGATAATTTTATTAATAGAGGAATAACTCTAGAATAATGTAGATAAGCAATTTTTTTATGTTATCTATAAAACACACTATTATAAATAAAAAAACTCTACAAATTATACAAAAATTAGAGTTTAAAGTTAAAATTAGTTGTGAAATTTATGCCAAAAGCAGTAGAGTATTATGTTGGAGAAGCATTAGTTGGGGAAGGAAATGATTTAGCACATATAGATTTAATAATTGGCTCTAAAGATGGACCTGTGGGTGTTTCATTTGCAAATGCACTCAGTACGCCTTCTAAAGGTCATGGAGGATTACTTGCAGGAATCCGTCCAAATTTACTGGCAAAACCAGTAAGTCTTATAGTCCCTAAAGTAACTCTTGCTAAAATGGATGATGCAAGCAAAATTTTTGGCCCTGCTCAAGCTGCTGTTGCTAAAGGAATTGCAGACGCTGTTGAAGAGGGTATTATTCCAATGAACAAAATAGATGACTGGTTAATAATTGCTAGTGTTTATATACATCCAAGTGCCAATGATTATCGTAAAATCTATCAATATAATTATGGTGCCACAAAATTAGCAATTCAGAGAGCTTTAAGAGGATATCCTCCAATTGAGAAAATATTTTATGATAAAGATCGAGCTAAGCATCCAGTTGCTGGAATACGCGTTCCTAGGCTATGGCGTCCTCCGTATATACAGGTAGCATTAGATCATCCTGCTTTGGAAAAGCAAATGAAGGTTGTTAAGGAATTACCTAAAAGCGACCGAATTTTACTTGAAATTGGTACACCTTTTCTTAAGAAATATGGTGTTGAATCGATCAAAAAAATTCGAGAACTCGCAAAAGATAAATTTATTGTTGCTGATTTAAAGACGCTAGACGTTGGAAAATTAGAGGTTGACTTTGCATTTGATGCTACTGCTGATGGAGTTGTAGCAAGTGGTTTAGCTTCTTCTGCTTCACTTGATAAATTCATTTTAGAAGCGCAACGTCTCGGGATTCATGCATTTGTTGACACTATGGAAGTCCAAAACCCAATTGAGAAATTGAATTCTTTAAGACAAACTCCTGATGTCGTAATAATTCATAGGGCAATTGATGTTGAGCAATCCACAGCTGGGGATCAATCTCCTGATGCAGCTCAAAAAGCTCGATGGGGCTTAGTACCAAAAATTAAAGAATTATATACCGGTCAAAAGAAAGCTTCAGGAAGAGATAGAGTGTTAGTTGCTGTTGCTGGAGGTATCGAACCTAGTACAGCTGCATATGCCTTAGAACAAGGAGCAGATATCCTCATCGTAGGCAGGTTTATAGCTAGCGCGAAAGATGTTGAATTTGCTATGAGAAGAATGCTAGGTGTTCTCCCTGGATATCAAGATATAAATCTTAAGAG
>JBHLKB010000234.1:0-4606 GCA_048887205.1 Candidatus Hodarchaeota archaeon | reverse complement strand
ATTCTTTTAAAGTAAAAACCCGATGTAAATCCTCTATTATATACTTTTTTCAATTCAGTTACCCAACGCCCTACTTTCTTTTCTGTAAATGTTCCTTTATAATACGCATCAATTGCTTCTCTATATACTTTACTGACAATTTCAACATAATGAGGGTGTCTCATACGTCCCTCTATTTTAAAGGCATCTATATTTGCTTCAATTAAGTCAGGAATATGGGAAATTGTACACAAATCTCTTGAATTCATAAATCTTACGCCATCATAGATATATTCGCCTCCAGATTCTTCTCGAACCCACCATCTCCTCCTGCACGGCTGAATACAATTACCTCTATTCGCAGATTTTTCTTCAGTTCCACATATATCTTGTGAGAAATAACACCTCCCACTTACAGAAGTGCACATTGCTCCATGAATAAAAACTTCTATTTCTGTTTTGGCTAAATTTCTTTTAATTTCTTTTATTTTTTCTAGAGATAATTCTCGGGCTAATATTAAACGCTCAGCACCTAAATTTTCATAAAATCTTGCTGATATAGAATTAGATACATTACATTGAGTAGAAATATGAAAGGGGATTGTAAAGTCTTTGGCAATCTGGATTGCTGCTAAATCATGCACTATTATGGCATCAATACCCGATTTTTTCCCCGTTTCAATTATATTCCTAAGATCATTAATTTCATTATCATAAACTAAAATATTTGTTGCTAAGTAAGCTTTCATATTATTATTATGACAGTAATTTATTATCTTAGGCAAATCATTTATAGCAATATTTTCAGTTCTCATTCTCATGTTGAAGCTTTCAACACCAAAATATACAGAATCTGCATATTCTGAAGCTGCTTTTATCGCTTTAAAGTTTTTTGCGGGAGCCAATAATTCTACTTTCTTCATAAGATTCAATCTTACTTATAAGTTTTCCAATATCTCAATATAATAAAAGAATCATGATATTATTTAAAAAAATTGAAAAAATTTAAGATAAAAAGATAATTTTTTCTTACAATTTATGAGTGAAAGTAAAAGTAAAGGAATTTCCAATTGGTTAAAAAAGAAAAAACGGCTTCTTATAGGAATTATCACTTTAATTTTAATTATTATCATGATTTTGTTCGTGGATTTTGTAAGTTTTATTCAAAAAATAATCATTATTGGACCTTTTGGTTTATTAGCCTTTGTTATTACATATACTGTTGCTTTTATTTTAAGAGCATATAAATTAAAATTAATATTTAAAGGAATTAGTCAAGAAATTAAATATTCTACATCATATTTTTCTATAGGTGCTTCTTTTTTCATAAATGGAGTGATTCCAGGCAAAGTAGGTGATGTTGCTAAGATATTTATAATAAAAGATCAAGAAAATATGGGATTAGGTGAATCAACAGCTGGTATTGCTGTAGAAAGAATACTAGATTTGATACTGTTGTTTATTATAAGCTGCTTTGCTTTAATATTTTTATATTTAAGTAATATTGGAGAAACCAGCTCTAAAGAAATATTAGGGTTAAGTATTCAATTTTATTTGATTATTGGTGCAGTAATAATAATTGGTATATTGATTCTTATAATTTTATTATTATATAAAACAGAAACCGTAATAAACCTAATAGCAAAGATTTCTCCAAAAATTGCATATTATATCGAAAGATTTATTATAAACTTTAAAAGAGGTATTAAAAGACTAAAAGAAAACAAAAAGATTTTAACATATGTTATTCTATTAGGTATTCCGGTCTGGATCATTGATGCATTTATAATTGTAATTTTCTTTTATGCATTGGGTTACCAATTAAATGTTTTAATACTAATTTTGGCTGCAATCTTATCCTTTTTCAGTCAAGCATTTCCTATAACCCCAGGAGGGTGGATAATATCAGAAAATATTGGGGCAGCGTTCATATTCTTATTTTATCCTACCTTGGGTTATAATAATATTTTAACAATTTTTATAATTGACCACCTGATTAGACAAGTGTATGTGTTATGCTTCGGAGGCTACTCTATGTTCCGTTTTAATTTCAGTTTAAAAAAGATTGAAAATATGAAAGAATAATTATAATATGACAAAGCATATATGTTAAAAAAATCCTATAAATAAAAACAGATATAAATGTCAAATATTCAGAGTATAAGTGTTGTTGTCCCAGCCTATAATGAGGAAAGAAATCTTCGTAATAGTATTAATATTATCTATAAATATTTAACAAAACTAGTTGGAAATTATTTTGAAATATTAATTATTGAAAATGGTAGTACTGATAGAACTGCTGATATAGCAAAGGAGTTAGAAATTGAATATACTAATATAAAAGCATTCTCTTTGCCCTCTCCCTCCCTTGGAGAAGCCTACAGATACGGAATACTTCAAGCAAATCATGATATGGTCTCCGCTTATCCAGTAGATCTGGCTTTTAGTTTAAATTTTATTGGACAAGCTTATAAGCTTATAAACAAATATCCTATAATTCTTGGTATTCGATTTCATGAGAAAAGTAAAGTTGAACGTCCTTTAGTTCGAATTGTAATTTCAAAAGTTCATACAACGCTAGTGAATTTATTTTTTTCTACACATTATAAGGATGTGGATTGTCTAAAGGCATTTAGAACTGAAATTGGTAAAAAACTGGTGAAATATACTACTTCTAAAGGTCCATTTATAGAAGTTGAATTAGTTTATCTAATAAAAAAGGCAAGAATGAAATTCTATGAAATCCCTGTTAATCATATTGAAAAGGAAATTGCTAGACATCCTTTATACATATTTCGTTCGATTTTTAAGAATTTCATTGAATTATTAAAGTATAGATTGAGTAAAAGGTAATTTATTAATCTTTATTAATCCTATTATTTAACCATCTTTCTTTAGGAACATCCTTAAGATACTTAGCTGGATTACCTACCCATATTTGCCTATCTGGAACATCTTTTGTGACCACTGCCCCTGCACCAATAACAGAATCTATTCCTATAGTTAATGCTGGCAAAATAGTAGCATTACAGCCTACTAACGCTCCATCCTTTATGGTTGGTCCTTTAAAAACATAATCTGTTGTATCCATATATTTATCATTCATTGTACATACTTCTGCTCCAAAAAACACATACCTACCAATTAATGAATTACCGGTTAAATGGCAAGCAGTCTGAATTTTTGTATGAGACAATATTTCAGTTTCATATTCTATTGTAGTACCTCTTCCTATTATTACAAAATCATGAATTTTGCATTTTTCTCTAATCGATGCTAAATCTCCAATAAAGCATTTATTTCCAATTTCAGTTCCTCCATAAATTATCGAACTAGTTCCAATTAACGTCCCAAATCCAATTTTTGCTATTAAAGATTCTTTAGAGACCTTTCTTGAACTAATTGGGCTAGATCTTGGTTGTTTACCAATTACTACATTATCTTGGATTTCAAGATCATTGTCTAAAATTGCACCCTCTTTAATTACGATATTATTACCAAAATAGCAATTATCACCAATTTCTGTCTTGCTTTCAATCACAACATTAAAACCAAATTTGCAGTTTTTTCCTACGTTAGCATCCTTATGAACAAAAATATTTCTATTTTTAGGTTTTAGTTGTAAATATTCATCTTTAATTGTTTGTATAATATCACCTTAAGAAATTTTAGTCTTGTAATTTTATTTTAGAATATCAATTTATAGAAATAATAATTTTTAAAAATATTTTAGCATATTTTTTTTTTATTATAATTTAATACACTTAGTTATGGCGAATTTAGTATTAACATATGATTTTGAACGATATGGAAATCCATCATTACCTATAAATCACTCGAATAACAGAAAAGATAGGAGACTTGCTTTAAATGGTTTAAAAATAATATTAAAGATTCATAAAGAGCATAATGTTGGAGGAACTGTTTTTGTTTTAGGAAGATTATTAGAATTATGCCATAAAGAAATTACGACATTATTTTCAAAGTATTCATTTGATATTCAACAGCATACATATTCCCATATCCTCTTTAAAGAAGATAAATATAGAAATAGATCACCTGCAAGCCCTCTAGAAATAAAGCGTGAAATCCAAATTACAAATGATTTAATTAAAAAGTATTTAGATGTTGATGTTATTGGTTTATCAGTGCCAATTGGTTTTCATAATGGATTGAAAGACAAAAATGAGATTTTAAAAGTCTTAAAAAGTAGGGGAATCAAATATATTAAATCAGATACCAGAGGTCCTGGAAACAAATTACCTGGACCATTTGTTGTTGATGAGAAACTAAAACAACCATATTTTTATGAAAATGGAATTCTTGAATTAACCGGGCAAGGTTGGCATGATTGCGTAATTAAGGGATTAATCCCTCATGAAAAGCCTAAAATAGTAGTTAAAAGCCCTTTAGAAGAACTAAAATATTATATCGATGACTTAGAATTTGCAATTCGGAATAATTTAATTTATATTCCATCTTTTCATCCTTGGTCAATTGCTATGAAAGACCCCAAAGGGTTTGTAATTCATAATCTAATAAAGTATGCTTTGAAAAATAATATCGGGATAAAATCTGCCAGTGAATTATATAAACAATTATTATTATAATAAAATTTCCAGATAAG
>JBHLKB010000233.1:0-4615 GCA_048887205.1 Candidatus Hodarchaeota archaeon | reverse complement strand
GTTAATTTCATATTTTTTGTCACTCTATCACAGGTTATAATTAATAATGAAATCATTCCAATAACTATGTCCTCAGCGGATCCGTCTATAGTTGAACCACACGCAAGTCCGCTTGACTTTTCAATTAACAGTGCGTCTTCCACTCCTCTTTGACCCTTTAATTCCTTCAGTATTGATTTAATAAATACCGTTTTAGGGGAAATATCTCTAATTATTCCGCTCCATGCTGTAAATAAGGATTCATCAAATACAGAGGTTCCATGAAAAGATACTTCGGCTGATATACCTTGTGTTAAGAACTCTTTAAGGTATGGAATAATTGCATTTTTATCATGAATTAGATCCATTTTATGAAGAAAAACGTGAACTTTAGCAGTTTGATTAAATAAAAGGATTTGATTTACACTCCATTCTAATTCTATTCGAGCATTTTCAAACCGGTCAACATCCGATGCATCAACTACGTATAAAAGAACGGAAACTTTTTGAAATATATTTTTTCTTAAAGGTCCGTGATATTCGTCAAGATACTGTTGTTGTCCACCTAAATCCCATATCATTGGCTTTGACATCGCCCCTACTTCATACTTTCTATAATCAATTCCCTTTGTTGCAGTTGAATGCATTAATTCCCAAGGCTTTTTGCCTTCAAATACGCGCTCATAAATGCAAGTTTTCCCAGCATTAGCCAATCCCATCAAAACGATTTTTTTTATATCTTCTGATGGTTTTTTCTGAAATTCTCCAAGAATCTCAGATACAGTGCCTTCAATAAAAGTAATGTCATCTGCGGGAGCCAATTCAGCTAATTCTTCCTTTATAATCCATGTTAATCTATTAGTTGGAACATTCAAATTTTTGGTTTCAAAAAATAATTGAAGAGCATTTATTATTTCTCCTTCAACTATACCAGATTTTTCAAAAACTAGTTCATTTCTATACCATATATTAATATTAAGTTTTCCATCTCTAGCACTCGTAATACCTAAATGATATAATGTTCCCGGAATTTTTTTTATAATTGCTCACCTTCAAATTAATTTCAAATCTTTTTCAAACACTCCTCTTTTTTAGATCTAAATTCATCTATATAAACTATTTCTTCTTCCCTTCCTAATTGTACAAATAATTGAGAAATATTTTCACATTTTTCATATAATTGTGCAGCGATCTCAAATATATTATTTTCGATTAATGATTCTGCTTTTTGCTCTAAATTATTTCTATAATTTTCTATATTTATTAATTTAGACATGTTATTTTGAAAGTAATGGATTAATTCTGACTTATAAATGCTGACTCCATCATAATCTCTCAACTTTTTTGAAATTTCAATAATATCATAGAATTTTTCATATATTTTAACGGGATCACCTTCAATTTTTACTTGCTCTAAAACCTCTAACCTCTTCTCACGTTCTTCTATTAATTCTGAAATTCCAGAAATCAATTCAGAGAGTATGTTTGCCTCTTCGTCTCTCCCAAGGCCAAGTAATAAATCTTTTGCATGGAAAAATTGTTTTTGAGCCTCTAAATATGCACCCTCAGCGAATAATTCTTCCCCATTAATTTTAAATTCATTAATTAGATCTCCTAATTCTTTCTCATCTTTCAATTCTTTACTAGTTATAAATTGATCTTGTGTACCTGTAGGTGTAAAACCTTGAATTTCTTCTGCTCGGAAAGGGATATGTGAGCTTGAAAGTTTATTTAAATGGGAAGTAATGATTTTAAAGGATATCTTTTGACGGGGTGGAGATATATTTTTCTTAAACTTTTTTCTTACTATGAATAGAGCAGTTGCAGAAGCACCTACAGTTGCTATTATGATCACAATCATAATTATATTGAAATTACCGGTATTACCATCCATAGGTGCAATAACTGTGAAAGTCCCCATAGTATAACTACTCTGGTGTCCTAAACCATCAATTTGAGCTAAGAAGAAATAATATCTTCCAACATGGAGTACTTCAGATAATTCATGATAGCTACTTTCTGATCCTGTGTTTGTTATATTAATACGATATACATAACCAGGTGTAATAGTAGGATCAGTTTCATTATCAATAATTAAGATGTAATATAAAATGCCCGAGGGATCAAAACCGTCTGACCAATCAAAAACAAGCGAGCCGCTAACATCTCCGCTCGGACTATTTGCCAGAATGGGAATGGGAGGAGGAGTTGTATCTTGAACGGTAATATTAGAAATTAAAGATTTCCAATTACTGCTCTTATCTTCCATATGGATTTTATATTGATATACAATCCAATTAGTTGGTGTCCATGAATCATATTGCCAAGTATTCCCATAAATGTTTGTCATAGAATGATTCGCTCCTTCAAATTCTATAAATGCTTGGTTTATCCCAGCAAAATCATAGATATTTATTCTGACAATAGGATTATTCCCCAATTCTAAAGGATCAGCACTTTCAAACAAATTAGAATATACAGGAACTTTAGTATCCTGAAATAGTATTGAACTCACAACATAATTTAAATTATCATTATTATCTTTTATATAAATTGTGTAAGTATAATTTCCAATTGAAGTAGGTGCCCAAGAATTATACTGCCATATGTCCATATCCGGACTTAACTTTGTCATGGTATGGTTTGAATTTTCAAATTCTATTGAAACAACTTTGATATCAGCTAAATCGGTGGCATTGATTGAAATAGTTAATTGATCACCTAATTCAACAATTTTAGCACTTTCCGTCAAATCTGAGTAGATTGGAGGGGTGGTATCTTGAACTAAAATCGAATTACTAATAAAAGCCCAATTATAGTTATTATCTTCGACGTATATTGTATAGGACCAATTTCCAACAGTTGGCCCTGGTGTCCAAGAATCATGTTGCCATATATCTCCAACTATATTTGTCATAGTATGATTAGACCTAACATGATCAGAGTCTTCATATTCGATTAATGCTTGATTGATGTTAGCTAAATCAGTAGAATTTATTGCTATTACCACAGTATCACCAAACTCTAAAGGATCCTCACTTATAGTAAGATTATCAATTACAGGTGGAGTCGTATCGATAATATCAAAACTATCGGAGTAAGAATTCCAGTTACTTTCATTGTCACATGCATAAATAGTGAAATAAACGATACCAACAGAAAATCTAGTCCAATTATATTCATACGTATTTCCACCAATACTAGCCATTGTATAGTTATTTCCCTCTAATTCAATTAAAACATCGAATACATAAGTCTCATTATCAACTATATCAACATTTATAGTAATAATATTTCCCAGTTCTAGCGGATCTTCACTCCTGGTAAGGTTTTCTATCACAGGCGCATATGTAGATATCACTGTTACGGTTCCACTGGTCTCGTTCCAGTTATTTTCCATGTCTTCCATATAAATTTTATAAGGATAAATCGCCGTGGAGTTTGGCTTCCATTTGCTCCAACTCCACTTTCCGCTTTCTAAACTCATTGTATGATTTGAAAACTCATATTCTAGAAGAACTTGATTCACTCCTGATCCCGGAGAGTCATAAACCTTAATAGAAATAGTTTCATTTTGTCCTAGATGTAATGGATCTGCACTTTCGATTAGATCTGAATAGGTTGGAGGAGTAGTATCGATTACTTCGATAGATCCTATAGTAGAATTCCAATTATTACAATTATCTTCCATCCATATCGTATATGAATAATTACCTACAGTGTCAGGAGTCCAAGTATCATATTGCCATGTATCTCCACTAATATTTGTCATAGAATGATTAATACTTGTAAATTCGATTTTCACTTGATTAATACCTGAAGGATCAAAGACATTTATTGATATGACCTCAGTGTTTCCTAATTCTAGGGGATCTGAACTTTCTATTAGATTTGAATAAGTAGGTGGTGCAATATCGAAGCTTTCTTCTGGACCGAGAGTCAAAAAAGATTGAGGATCATTTTGGTTATTATATTCAGTCTCTATCCACTCATCTGTTCTGTATATATCTGAAAATCTGACCTCATCTATACTTCCATAAAAATATTCCCCACCATTCCTATCACTAGCTAAATAGATATTATAAGAACCATTTGTTGGATGAGCTAATCCTGAACTGGAACCATATAGAGATCCATTGATATATCCTTTAATAAAATCCGAATTAACATCCCAAGTTTGAACAACATAAATCCATTCTAATCTAGGAATTTCATCCGCAGGGACATATTTAATTGTTTGTATATTGTTTCCTTCATGATGAAAGCGCCATTCATAATCTCCACCATCATATCTAAACATAATTCGATTTGTTCCAGATTCCCTAATTTGTAAAACCATTTTATTCTCTGATACAGAATCTAGAAATTGTCGAGTAATCCAGAAAGAAATTGTACCGGAGCTAGGATTAAAATCTGTTGATGGCATCCACGATCCAAAACTAATTGTATCATCTGTTCCATCAAAATCAAGAGCCCCATTAATTTTTCCTGTAATCTGATCATTGGAAGTCATTGAACCCGAAGATGTTCCATCTTTATCATTGGAAGTTGAATCGTAAGTTGTTCCTGTCGGATCTTCTGATAAATGCCAAATAGCCTTATAATTCGGATCCCAAACACCTTCAGGATTCTCTCG
>JBHLKB010000232.1:0-4619 GCA_048887205.1 Candidatus Hodarchaeota archaeon | reverse complement strand
ACGATGTCAGTTGAAGCTGGTTTAGATTGTTTAATGGGAATTGACCCAAAAACTGTTGATGGATTATTTTTTGCATCAACAACTCAAGTATATACAGAGAAAGATTCTGCTTCTTTAATTGCTACTGTATTAGATATGAGAGAAGAAATTATTACTGCAGATTTTACAGATTCTTTAAAAGCAGGGACTACAGCAGTCACAAGAGCAGTTGATACTATTAAAGCTAATAAAGATATTAATAGCATTCTTATAGTTGCGGCAGATACTCGAGCTCCAGAACCATCAACAATGTGGGAATATGGATTTGCTGATGGTGCAGCTGCATTACTTATAGCAGAAGAAGATAATTTACCTTTATCGATTGATGATTATTATTCAATTTCTGCTAACGTTACTGGGCCTTGGAAAAGAACTGATAAAGATAAATTCATAAGAACTTTCGAAGTAAAAATGGATGCGAAATTTTATTTTGAGAGTATTACAAAAGTAATGTCTGAAGTTTTAAAGAGAAATAATTTACAACCTGAGGAGATTGTTGCTGCTGCTTACTATTACAATAATCCTAGAATGCATGGAAGAGTCTCAAAAATGATGAAGTTTGCCGGAGGAGTTGCTCAAAATAGTGTATTTTTTCAACTTGGTGATTTAGGAACTCCAATGCCATTTATACTTCTTATCGGAGCTTTAAGAAGACCTAAACCTGATGCGAAAATAATTATGGCAGGATTTGGTGATGGAGCAGATGCTATTTTAATGCAAGTTAGAGATAGAGATGCTCTAAGAGATCTTGGAAAAACTCGAATGGGGGTTACTGGTCATCAGAAATCTATGACATCACTAAAGAACTACAATAAGTTTCTTGACTTTAAAGAAATTCTTGAAAAAGATAGGTATACTAGAAAAAGTTCTGCTGTAACCGTTTGGCGTGATACCTCTTCAGTTTACAAGTGGTATGGAGTTAAATGTAAAAATTGTGGAGCAATTCAATACCCCGATATGTTACGTTCCTGTTATGTTTGCAGGACAGATGATCAACTTGAACGTGTGAAACTCTCATTAAAAGGAACAATCTTTACATTCACCTTAGATCATTTAGTTGGCGGGACATACTTAGATATACCTGTACCTCGATGTGTGATTGATTTAGATGGTGGTGGAAGAGTTTTAGTGAACATGACAGAAATAGAAAAACCTGAGGAAAATGTTCAAATAGGTATGAGAGTTGAATTAACCTTTAGAAAAGAACATGAAGGTGCTGAATTTAAAAATTATTATTGGAAGTGTCGACCCGAAAGGGGAAGACCGTAAAGGAGGTGGATAAAAAATGGTAAGAAAAGGAATAAAAGATAAGGTAGCCATTATAGGAGCAGACATGACTAAATATGGTGAACTTTGGACAAAAAATCAATATGATTTATTATTTGAAGCAGTTCAAAGTGCTACTAAAGATGCTGGAATTACTAAAGACGAGATTGACAGTACTTGGATTGGAATTTTTTATTACTTTACTGGACTTTCCGGGGCAATGGCTGAAGATATATTAAGATTGGATGGAAAACCTTCTACTAGAGTTGAAAATTATTGTGCTAGCGGAATGGATGCGTTTAGAAATGCTTCATTTGCAGTTGCATCGGGTGCATATGATATTGTACTTGCATGTGGAGTAGAAAAATTAATGGATGAAGGAGGAAGTGGTCTTCCTGGATTCAAAATTTTTGGACACCCCCTATATCCAACTCCATCTGCTCCAGCAATGTTTTCTATGGCAGCAACAAGATGCTTTCATGAATATGGTTGGACAAAAGAAGATTTAGCCAGAGTGGCTGTTAAAAATCATGATAACGGATCATATCATCCAAAAGCTCATTTTAGGAGTAAAATTTCAATAGAACAAGCAATGAAAGCACCTATGATGGCAGATCCTCTTGGACGTTTTGATTGTTGTGCTATGAGTGATGGAGCTGCTGCTCTTATATTAACTAGACCAGAATTAGCTGAAAGTTATGTTCATGCAAATGACTATGTTTTAGTCAAAGCTAATGCCATATCTTGTAGAACAAATTTTCCATGGTATATACCACCTAATGGACCTGGAGCAGATTTTACTAGCTTTCCAGCAACAGTGAAAGCAGCAGAATATGCTTACAAAGAAGCAGGTATTACTGATCCTAGAAAAGAAATTGATGCCGCTGAGGTTCATGATTGTTTTACAATTACAGAATTAATTAACTGTCAAGATTTAAAATTCTGTGATCGTGGTCAAGCTGCTGAAGAATTAAAAAATGGAACCTTCAATTGGGATGGTGAAACCGCAGTAAACCCATCAGGTGGTTTAAAATCATTTGGTCATCCAATTGGCTCTACTGGTTGCCGGATGTTAACAGAGATTACAAAGCAACTTCAAGGGCGTGCTGAAGGAAGACAAGTTCCAGATGCTAAAATCGGATTATGTCATAATCTTGGTGGAGCATTTAGCGTTTGTTCAACAACAATCTTAAGTCAGAGAGATTAATATAAAAAAAAATTATTTTTTTTATTTTTTTTTGGAATGTGTAGCTAAAATTAATAAAAAAAATTAGATTTGAAATTTATTCGATCCCTATTTTAGCCGCATACTTAACTATTAGAAAAATTATTAATGCTATAATTATGAAGTTGAGGAGAGCCGCTATAAAATTTCCTATCCCAAATACACCAAGTTTTAACTCTTGAATAGATGTAAATCCAGGAATTAATAACCCTATTAAAGGTGTTATTAGATCCTGTGCTAATGACAGAATTAAGGCATTAACAGCAAGACCGAGAATAAATGCTGATGCTAATCCAAGAATTTTATATTTCTTAATAAACTGTAAAAACTCTGCAGCAAGATTCTTTGGTTTTTCTGGTACTGATTCTGGTTTTGGAGTTAGGAGCTCACGAATTTTTTTTAATTCTTCTATCATTTCACTTTCTTTTGACATTTTATTTTTCACTCATAGTTTACTTTCTTAACGAAATTTTTATAAATATAAAAAAACTGCAAGTTATGATTTTTTCAAATATATTTAAAACTTATCTCTTTTTATTATAAAAAAGAGCTCTCATAGATCATAACCTTATAAAAATAAGTCTATTACGTCACATACTCTATAAGTTTCACTACAGTAAGATTCACTTCTGCTTTCAAATAAACTAAAGAGTCTTAAATTTTAGTATATTGATAAAATATTATCTAAACTATAATATTTCCAGTATTATTATTCAGAAATCAATAAATTATTTAATTTTAAATTAATTTCATTTAATTATGAGTAATTTGGGTTTTAATAAATTCCATGGAGATGTAAGAACAGAGAAGGTGAAATACCTTGCTGATCCTCAGCTTAGAAATATTGTAAATGTTGCAATAGCTCTTGGTCGTCCTTTACTCGTTAAAGGAGAGCCAGGAACCGGAAAAACAATGCTTGCTCATGCCATAGCTGAGAATTTAAATAAAACATTAATGATTTGGAACATTAAAAGCACTAGTGAGGCTATTGACGGTTGTTATATGTATGACACAGTTCAAAGATTGAATGATAGTAGGTTTGGTTGTGAGGACCGAGATGTTGATAATATTCATGATTATATAACTCTCGGGCCATTAGGAGAGGCTTTTTTATCTGATGAACAAGTTGTTCTTTTAATAGATGAAATTGATAAAGCAGATATTGAGTTTCCTAATGACTTATTGCAAGAATTAGATGTTATGGAATTTTATATTAAAGAAACAAAAGAATTCCTGAAAGCTAAAACTAGACCAATCGTAATAATTACTTCCAATAATGAGAAGGAACTTCCTGATGCTTTTTTAAGAAGATGTGTATTCCACTGGATAGAATTTCCCTCCAAAGATTTTATGGCTGAAATATGTCTATTGCATTATCCAGATTTAAAGCAACACTTATTGAACCAATGTTTACAACACTTTTATGCATTAAGAGCTATAACAAAGTTAAGGAAAATGCCATCTACGTCTGAATTGCTTGATTGGATTGGAGTTTTGTTAAAAAGTGGGATCTCTATGGAAGAACTAAAGAAAGGAATTCCATTTTTAGGAGTTTTAATTAAAAAAGAAAAAGATTTTGAAATTGCTTTGGATAAAATTAAATTTCCAACTTAAAAATTCAAGATCTTAATCTTATTACTCATTTTTCAAGGAAAAAAAAAAGGAATTAGGTGTTATATTTAATCTGTTTATTCTCTCCTAAATAGAGCCTTAATATCTTTTTCGCATAAGAAAAGAGTAATAGCAAAAGGAAATCCAAAAATTATATAAAAAGATGACGTAGCAATAGTGATATATCTAAATATCTTAACTTTAAAGAAAAGTCCTATAGAACCTACGAGTAGAATTAAAGCAATTACAAAATGAATAGTTCCAAAAATCTGAATTGAGTTTATTGTTTCAATACTAGTGTCTCCAAAGATATCAGCAAGAAACTCAGGCATAAATACAGCAAGCGATGCGTATAAAGTCATAAATATTGCAAAGAAAGTTGAAAGCCCAGCAACGATGGTGTACAACTTACTTCTAGCAACCCTTGGTTCATCTGGTTTTTCTATTGGATGATCTTGAATGTCTCGTGCAACATACA
>JBHLKB010000231.1:0-4644 GCA_048887205.1 Candidatus Hodarchaeota archaeon | reverse complement strand
ATATGATGTACGAAGAGATTTAAACTACGGCGTTGTTGATATATTACTACTTTCAGAAAAGCTGGATTTACATAAAATCAAATTAGAGTGTTCAAACTGTGAATATACCGAAAACAGAACTGTTAAAGAAGTAAATCTAGATAAAGTTAGAGTAGGGGTTCAAGATGAATCTTGTCCTGAATGTAATTCAAATACATTTAATATAATAAAGAGTGTATCAATTATTGAAGAATTAGGGGAAATTGCTGAATCAACTGGAACGACTGTTGATATTTTATCTACAGAAACAGAGGAAGGTGAGATGTTATATAGTACATTTGGAGGGATCGCAGCAATTCTTCGTTATAAGATTGATTATTAATAAAAAATATTGAAGAACTCAAAATGGAATTAAAACATATTTTATTAAATTTGAAAATCGTTATGTTTGGAGGTAAGGGAGGAGTTGGAAAAACAAGTTGTGCTGCAAGCTCAGCAATATGGGCTGCTGAACATGGAAGGAACACTCTAATTATAAGTACTGATCCTGCGCATTCTTTAGGTGATAGTTTAGGAGTTGAATTACCTCCAGGTATTCCTACACCTATTGAAAATATAGAGAATCTAACAGCTTTAGAAATTAACCCTAAAGCGAATATGGCAGAATTTAGGGGGTTAACTAGTATAAATCCTATGGAAGAAATGGGAATGGAAGGTATAATGGAAAGTATGCCATTAATGGGCGATATGGAAGAGTTAACTTCAATGAATCCTCCCGGAATTGATGAAGCGTTAGCTTTTGGAAAGATTTTAGAATTTATTGAGACTGAGCATGATTATGATTTAGTTATTTTTGATACAGCACCAACGGGTCATACACTAAGGTTTTTAGGTCTACCTGAGACCTTATCAAGTTGGATAGGTAAATTATTAAAAATGAGAATAAGATTAGGAAATATGTTCAGTGCTTTTAAAAGACTGTTTACTAGGGAAGAAAAGAAAGGAGATAATTCTTTAGAAGTTTTAGAAAGATTGAATCAGTCCATATTAAATGCTAGAGAAGATCTTACTAATCCAATCAAAAATTCTTTTGTAATTGTAATGATCCCAGAAGAAATGGCAATATTAGAAACTGGTCGGTTATTAAATGAATTGATTAAACATGAGATTCCCGTTTCGAATATTGTTGTGAATCAATTATACCAAGATACAACTGAGCTATGCGATTTTTGCAAAGGTAGACGAACCATGCAGCATAAAAACCTAAATAAGATAAGAGAAATTTTTAGTGAGAAATTAAATAAAAATCTGATTGAAGTTCCATTATTCAAGGAAGAAATAAGAGAATATGATAAATTAAAGGAAATGGGAGAATTTCTGATAGGGTAATTATTGAGAAAGCTCTTCTAAACAACTACAATATGTACAAATATTATTATTTCCGCAAGGGTACCCACATATTTGGCATGAATTATAATCTTGTTTTTCCAATTGATTATAAAGTGTTTCAGATAATTCTAAAAATCCATTTAACAAGTTAAATTCTATTTCTGGGCTATACTCTTTACATTCTTGAATAAAATTTAAGACTCGTTTTCTGATTATCGGATCTTTTTCTCGATAAGGACAATGTGATGGATAATAATCAAATTTTTGTATATTTGCATACAAAAAGATTTCTTCTTCAGGAATTCTGATTAGTGGTGTGATTTTCTTAATGAAAAATTTGCTAATTTTCTCGTTTTCTTCCTTGAAGAAATATTGATTTGCGATAATATTCAAGCGTTTATATAAAATATTCATTAGGTAAGTTTCCACAAAATCAGTTAAATTATGCCCCATTGCTAAAACTGTGCCACCTAACTCTTTAGCACCGTCATTTAATAAGCGTCTTCTTATTGTTGCGCAATAATTACATGCATATTTGTAATCTGGAGATTTTGTTTTTATACTAATAATCTCATCTAGTGTGTACCCAATTTTTTCTTTGAATGATATAATCTTATGTTCAATACCATTTTTTTTACAAAATTTTTGAGCTTTATTAATACTTTTATCTCTGTATTCTTCTATTCCTTCATTTATAGTTAATGCGATAATTGGTTCAGAATGATGGCTCTTAATTTGAATAGCATTTAAATTATGAAGGAGGGCAATTGAGTCTTTGCCTCCAGATAATGCTACAACAATCTTGTCTTTTGGTTTAAGCATCTTATATTTAGAAATGGTTTTGTAAATGATTTTCTCAATATTTTTTTGAAAGCAATCTGGGCAGAGATTTTCTCCTGAATATCTTCTTTGGATAATAATTGCATTGTTGCAATGTGAACACTTACCTTTTTTCAAAAATATATGATAATTACTCATAAAAATCTTTAAGAAACTATAATTATCTATTAAAACCAAAAAAATACGTTGCCAAATTTTAAAATAGATAAGATCAAATTACCAGCAACTAAAAGCAATGTAATTAATCGTAAGCTATTAAGTATTTTTCTTTTAATTTTTCTTTTTTCATCATACCAGTATTCATATGAAACTTCAATTGATGAACCTTCTTCTAATTTTGTTTGTTCTGGAAGATTTAACAATACAGTATCCTTGAATCCATCACCAATTTTATCAACTAAATCATACTTATCTTCAGCTAAAATTATTTCATCAGTTCGTTTCGCTTTTACTTTATTTCCAATGAGAAATTTAATAAAATCGACTTTTTCTACTCTGTATTCTGATAAGTGGATCTCATTATCATCCTTTTCGAATATAACTTTGTCTGTTTTTTTCCTTAGTGTTTTGTAGTCTTCTCCAAAACCCCAATTCAGTAATTCTTTCACGATACGATCACCATCTAAGGCTGGTATGGGAAGCAAATTAAAAAGAGTAATGCTAAATGCTATTACAAAAAGCCACAAGATTTCTCTCAACCAAAATTCTGGCCAAAAGCTTGTAAAGAATTTTGCAATATCATTTTTATGCATAAAATACGAATTACTATAAATTCCAATAACTATTCCTCTCGTATCGACGTTCAATGTATGATTTTCTAAAGCTGTACTTAAAGTTAAATTTATAAGATTAAATGAACTCAGTGCTCTTCCCAAAGTATCTCCCTTAGATTGATTGATCGCTACACCGTTTACTTTATTTATTATTGACCCTACTGTTAAATTTGTATTAAAATTATTTCCCCCCTCACTCTCTGCATAAATTCTAGTTATTTTTAATTCTGTATTAGAGATATATTCGTATAAAATTCCTATGTAGTACCGAGGTCCTAAGGTTACATTTTTCTCGGAATATTCATCTATATACGGATTATAAATACTAAATGTCAAATTATCACCTATGGAACATAGTAAACCGGTCCTATTATTTAAGATATCACTAAGAGCCCGGCCTTGATTTACATCAAGATATACATATAGATCATCTCCTGCACCCTCCTTTTTAATTGCTATGATTGCATCTCCATTTGTTAGATTTCCTTCATTGAAACCACCTTGTGCCTCTGTAAATACAGTGTTTACCTGAGTAACTTGTGTATAGAAAGGAGAAATAATTAAAGGAAAATTTAATATCAATACAAAAGCTATAGCTGCTGTGATTGCATTTATATAAGTTCCTGCTGCGGCTATCCTAAGCCTAGTATTTCTATGAAATTTTTTTGAATTTAATTCTCTCTCATCAACTTCAACAAAAGCACCGAACCCGATAATGAAGAACAGTCCTGCTCCAAGAATACCTGTAGACTTAATATCTACTCCCTCAGCGCTAGCAGAAATTCCATGAGCAAATTCATGAGTGGTTATTATGAATAAGAGAGGAAGAACCATATAAGAATACATAGGTAGATCAACTGTTACACCTGGAATAAGAGGAACTATTGCTTGTTCAATGCTAGGACTAATAATTAAATTGACAAAATTACTAAAAACGAAATAAAACGCGTAAATCGTAATACTGAATGATATGAATATTCCTATAGTCCAAAAAACCTTCCAAAATTTAGTACCTTTTCGTGAGATTTTTCTTATGAAATTATTTAATTTTTGTGTTTTAAACATTGCCAGCAATGGAAACCAGAGATAGTATGCCTTTTTTTTATTTCTTAACAAACGAATTAAAATTAATACAAAAATCCAAAAAATTAATGATAGAATAAACCATGGATTTAGAATAATCTCTAAAATAAAACTTAAAATAAAATCAAATAAAGCCATTTACTTTAATTAAAGTACTTTCTTTTTTGATCTCTAATATAAATTAAAAGTTAAAGTTATTGGTTATATTCTAAATTATTTGACATTAGAGAATAATTGCTATTATAAATTAGAAAAAGATTAAATTATAAGTTTATAATGTTATATATATAATTAGTATATATCCCACATGAATCAAACCATAAATACATTCATAGCGGGGTGGGCTAGCCTGGTTTATGCCGCAGGGCTCATAAGTAGCAGCCCCTATTCGTCTCTTATAGGGAAACCCTGAGATCGTTCGTTCAAATCGAACCCCCGCTACCAATTTCTTTTATTTCTCTTTTCTCAAGACAAATTAACATTACTAATATTTTAAGAAAAGAGGCTCATTAATATTATTAGCTTAATAGATACTTCTATATTGAAAAATTAATTAATTTTAAAATATTAAAATAAGAGA
>JBHLKB010000230.1:0-4658 GCA_048887205.1 Candidatus Hodarchaeota archaeon | reverse complement strand
CTCTCCCACACGATACCTCCTAAAATTGGACCAATGATCATGCCAATAGATTCGAAAAGAGTAATTGTACTAAAAATCTTTCCACGATGTTTAACAGATACCCTACTAAGGAAATTAATAAATATAAACCCTGATGTTAGCATTATGGTATTATCAAATATTAGCAAAAATGCAAAAAACCAGAGATCTTTAGTATATATTATTAAGAATGTTATTATACCTCCTAAAGCACTTGCTATTGAAATACCAAGATAGGGATTAATTTTATCTGCCATTGTACCTAATTTAGGCGCTATTAGAGCACCTATCAATGCTGTAGGCAAGTAGAACCATGAAACTAAAACTGCATTACTATTAACATTTTCTAAGATATAGGGTTGAATATAAGGGCGATAGAATCCAATATTAATAGCACTTAAAAGAAGCCCAGAAAATACCAGAATAATTCCTAGTAAATAAATACGAATTGGTGGAGTTTTAGATGATTCTATAGACGTTTCTAATTCTTGCTCTAATAATGGAACATTACTATCGTTAGGATATATAAATTTTTTTTCCTCATCTACTTTTTTTGAAAATTGAATTCCTGCGTAGAAATTTGCTACTCCAAATAAAGGAATTGCACTATATATTATAAAATCATTTAATGGTGTGAAAATATTTGCTAAACTAAAGATAGTGAATCCAATAATCGTTCCAAGCACCATTCCAATTCCTAAGGCAAATCTTCTCTTTCCAAAGGCGGAAGATCGATAATACTTTGAAGATTTTTCAGAGATTATAGAATCTAAAGGATTCCAAAAGATATATGCTCCTAATCCTAAGAGGAAAGCACTAATATACATACCTATTAAAGACTGTAAAATGATAGCAATATAGAGTCCAAAATAAGATATTCCCCTACCAAAAGATCCAATCATAACTAAAATTCGTTTAGAGAAACGATCTGTTAAATACCCAATAAAAGAAGAACTAATTAAACCCCCAAATGTAATAAAGGAAAAAAAAAGTCCAAGTTGAGGAGCAGGGTAATTTAAAACCTGTTTAATTAAATAAGCCATAATGAATTCAATAAAGAAAAAGCCTAGTGAATTCCAAACTACGATAAATATCACAGAATTAAAATCTGAAGTAAATTTATGATGTTCTGGTACAGACTTTTTATTGTTTTTCCTTATAAATGACTGCATTGTGTTATATACTAAAAAAAAGGATAGGAAAAAAAATTTTACTTACCAAAAAGATTTTAACTTTATTCTTTTTATAACCAAAAATGAATTAATGGGGAGAAAGTTTCCCCTAGCCAATAATAAAAATTAACCCAATAAATATATGTAAATCCAAGATATAAAAGAGCGTATAGTAGTCCAAAGATAAATCCAAAAATGACATCAATTGGGAAATGTACTCCTAAGGTGAGTCGGGAAATAGCCATAATAATGGATAATACAATAAATATTGCCAAAATTATCCAAAAAAATTGGCTAAAATAATAAGCAAAAACGAATCCAAAGAATATTAGGAAGGATACATGCCCTGATGGGAATGATTGTTTTTCTGATTCTCTCATTATATATGGAATCCTTATAAAATCATCATGCTTTCTAACGCCTTCTTTTTCAAGAGTAATAAATGGTCGATTTCTTCTTATTATTCTATATCGTATAAGGCTATGTAGAATGATACTCTGATCAAAGCCACCAGTAAAAAGAACAAGCAGATAATAATCTTTTGTAAAATACCCATAAATAAACCATATTATCCAGACAAGCCCCCAAAAATACAAAGAACCAAAAAAACTGAAAATTATGGCAATTTTTTTAGTTCTCTTGCTAAAATCACTTCTATATACACTTAAAAATGCTCGATGGTCCCATTCTTCAATTTTTTCAAGATATTCTGATAATAAGGACATAAGTATTATGTTAAAAGCATAATCTGAGCTATTTATAGTTTTTCCTACTACTAAGATTCTTGATCGATTTTATTGATAAGAATATAATTAGTATTAATTTAGAAATCCAAATTTTTAAAGTAAAATTATCCTTCTTAAAATTATTAAAAAGATAGGTTAATTTCATGAATGAAACCTCAGGATTTTCAGAAGAAAGTTTAAGAAAAATTGCTGCGCAGAAAGTAAGTTTTAGGTTTTCTGTGAAGATACATATAGGAATTTTCATTGTGGTCAATATGTTGCTTTTTATTGTAAATTTTCTCTTTACACCAGCAATCTATTGGTTCTTTTTTTCCCTATTTTCATGGTTAATAGGACTTAGTATGCACACTTTATCATATATTTTATATGCAAGAGGAATTTACCCAATGGCTAAACGGGGTGTGATATATCATCTAATATCTTACATTTTTGTGATGCTTTTTCTATTTATAATAAATTTTATAACTCTTTCATGGTATTATTGGGTTATTTTTCCAGCTATTTTTTGGGGCACTGCTGTAATTTTACATATTATAATCTACTTTCAATTCTATAGTAGAAAAGCAGAAACGAGTGGGAAAAGCCAATCGAGAAAAGAAAGAGCAATAGAAAAAGAACTAGAAAAAATGAGGAGAAAAAAAAAACAAAGAAACGCAGGATAATATTAAAATGTGGTTAAGTAAGTTTTTAGATCTTGAAGAAGATCTAAAAAATCTAAGATCTAAAATTAAGGAAGAATTATTTGATAAAATAAAAAAGAATAGGCTCACTCCTCTTGAATTCACGATTATAGAGACGATTTTCAACAATAAGAGAATTTATGGATATGATCTGATTAGAATATTAAATGAACATTTTGCTGGGACATGGACCGCCCAATCAGGAACTATTTATCCAATTCTATCCAAACTGAAGAGCAATGGGTTTTTAAAAATCGAACGTGTTAAAAGTGAGATCGGACCATTGAAAAAAGTATATTCCCTAACCGAAGCGGGAGAAGAACTACTTAAAGTAAAAGTTAACAAGAATTTTCAAGATCAGTTGAACTTTATCGAAAATTTCTTAGTTGAGCTTGCTTCAGTATACATTCATTCATTTTCTGGAAAAAAAAAAGAAGGAAAAATCGAGGAAGTTCAGAATTCAATAAAAAAAGCTTTAGAAAGCGTTATTGAAAATATTCCTCTTGCTGTCGAATTTAAAATGTTATGCCCAAACTGTGGCGCAAGTCAGGATAGAAATACGGTGAGATTTTGTTCTGAATGCGGAACTCCTTTAACTTCCATTGAAGATA
This sequence comes from Candidatus Hodarchaeota archaeon, assembly GCA_048887205.1. Taxonomy (GTDB): domain Archaea; phylum Asgardarchaeota; class Lokiarchaeia; order Sigyniarchaeales; family SOKP01; genus Loki-b32. The sequence goes on along the minus strand of JBHLKB010000230.1, from coordinate 1,431 downwards.
CTGTCAAATGAAAGCCTAATCTTACAAATAAAGAATTAAAAAAAAGATTTTATATTATTTCTTTTCAGCTTATTTGTTATTCAATTTCAATCCCATATCTTTTAAAGATTTTTATTAACTCATCACTCGCAAGATGTTTTAAAACATCTTCTAGAGGAGCTATAATTTCATCTTTTTTAGCAGTTCTATTCCTAGATATTCTTCCTTCTTTTACTTCTAAAGCTGTTTGTGCCCATGAATATTCATCATTGAAAGTAAAGAGAACATCCTTATATGTACCTTCTGTTCCACCGTCCCTTGCTAAAGGTTTTTCTTCAATTGGTATTTCAGGGTCTTGTAAATAACACCAATCAAGTATCACCCATTCCAATTTCCTTTCAGAATCTGGTCTATCAGCAAGATAAATACAATAAGCGTGCCCTCCTACTTCAGAATCTGATGGGGCGAATACAGGATCAGCTATAACTTCTGCAGCACAAACTTTTACACGCCAACTAGGGATACCCGCATTGATCAATAAGGCTGCAATTAAAATTGCTCCATCCTCACAATCTCCAATTTCTGCTTGAATACTTTCGAACGGGAACAACCAGAACTCTGGTACTTCAGCAGTTAAATCATCGTATTTATACTTTAGAAAGTTACAAACGAAATTTTGTATTGCATAGGCAGTTTCATTAGGCGTCTCTTTTCTTAATCCAACTTGGGTTACGACGTGCCATAGAATTGCATCATTTTTCTTGATGAAGGCTTTAACATCTACATCTATTTGTTTCGTGTAAACTTCTGCTCTTAATGCCCTACCTGTGTAGATTATCGGAGAAATGTCCCATTTATTATTCCAATAATCTGGACCATAATCTCCATAATCATATACAAAATCTTCAATAGGGATATACTCAATAGGAGCGATTGGTTTTGGAGACGGTTCTTCTTTTTTAGCTGGTTTTTTCACTGGAGCACCTGAAACTTTTTTCGCATCTTTAATCCAATTTTCAACATCCTTTTGAGAAGGAACTTTCGCAAGAGCTTTAGGATTCTCTTTTTTCAATTGCTTTAATTTTTCTATGGTGTTTTTAGGATTTCTATAAGCAAATTCCTTTACTGAATCGATACCTATTAGATTTAGCGCATTCGCCATTTCAGGACCTACTCCTTGAATTTGCATTAATTCCGCATGTTCTTGCCAAGTATCGAGAGTTTTTACCGCAACACCTATTTTTCTCGCAAGATTTCTAATTTGACTGGATTTTAATAAAATTAAATCTTCTGTACTTGATATTCCCTCTCCTTCTAAAAGTTTAGCATGCTTTTCTTCCAACCCAATAATCTCTATTAATTTCAAATCTCTTACTCCTTATTTTATAGTTAAATTGAATTTGATTAGTAAAAATATTGTATGCTTAGTTTAAATTCTTTTTCTACAATAGT
>JBHLKB010000229.1:0-4702 GCA_048887205.1 Candidatus Hodarchaeota archaeon | reverse complement strand
CCGATGGTAAGCGTCCTACAAAAGTGTTATTCATTAATTGCGTTGGATCAAGAGATATAAATAAAAATGCTCATTGTAGTGTTATTTGCTGTAATCTTTCTCTTAAAAATTCTAAATTAATCAAGTCAGAGTATCCAGATTCTCAGATTCTCTGTACATACATAGACATGCGATGTGCTGGAAAAGATTACGAAGAATATTATAGAAGATCTCGAGATGCAGGAATAATATTTGTTAAGGGTATGGTTGGTAAAATTGAAGAAGATCCTTTAACAAAAAATCTTAAAGTACAATTTGAACCAGTTGGAACAGATAGTGTAGTCTCTATGGAATTCCATATGGTTGTATTATCCCCAGCATCTCTTCCATCTCAAGGTACAATTGAAATTGCGAAAGTATTAAACATGGAAAAAAGTCCTGATGGATTCTTAAAAGAATATCATGCACGACTGGATCCTATTAGTACCAAAGTACCTGGTATTTACATTTGCGGTTCTGCTCAAGGTCAAAAAGAGATTGATAAAGCAGTAAGTCAAGCTCGAGGAGCGGCATCAGTTGCAGGGATTCCAATGGGTAAGGGAGTATACACGATGGAATTAATCCGAGCTACACCATCAGATGAACGTTGCGCTAAATGTTATAAATGTATAGAAGCTTGTCCATATACTGCAATCTCGGTAAATGAAAAAGGAAATATTGTTGTTGATTTAATTAATTGTAGAGGTTGTGGGACTTGTGCTGCGCTTTGTCCTTCAAAAGCAATTGAACTAACATACTTTAGAGATGATCAATATATGGCATTAATAGATGAATTATTACCAATTGAAGAGTAGAGAGGTAAGTATAATGTCAAAAGATAATGATATTAAAATAATTGTATATGCTTGCTGGAAATGAGGGTATGGTTCAGCAGACATGGCAGGTACGATTCGAGCACAATATCCGGATTCTTTAAGAATTGTTTTGGTACCTTGTACTGGACGTGTAGGATCGGATTTAATTATGCGCGCGTTTGGTAGAGGTGCTGATGGTGTAGTTATTAATGCTTGATACCCTGGTGAATGTGATTATGAGACAGGTAATTACTATGCATATCGACAGGTCGAATACGCTAAAGAAATCTTAAAAGTTGTTGGAATGAACCCAGAAAGAATTAAGATAATATATTGTACTGCAGCTGAAGGACAGAAATTTCAAATAGAAGCTACAGAAATCGATAAAATTATTCGTAAATTGGGTCCAAGTCCCTTACACTCGAAGGATGGCACACCTAAAAAAGCGAAAGCGAAAGCTGAAGCTTAAAAATTTTAATGTGTTTACTGATGAGACTGAGTTGAAAAAATGAGAACTCAGTTGAAGAAATGGGAGCACCATATGACACATAAAAAAGTTTTCATAAAAATTAACAAGAAATTTTAAAAAAATATGTCAAAAAATTTGGGAAATTTAAGAAAAAAGTAAATATATCAAGTATATATTTTGAGTTGGAATTACATGGAAGCAATGGAAGAATATCTGATAAAAGTTGAAGATTTTTCTAAAATCTTGGCAGCTTTATTAAAAGAAAAAGTAGTAGATAAAATTATTGGCGCTGAATTGAGAGTCGATAAAAAATCAGGGAATATAGATAGATTTACTGTTCAACCAAAATTAGCAGAAAAAGAGGAGGATGTGAAAGATTTTCCATTAACGCCTCTAATTGCTTTTGGGTATGCAAGAACAGATTCAGCTTCAAAATTTTTACATAAATCTGTAGAAGGCGCATTGAATGAGAAAGTAGGACTTATTGCACGTCCTTGTGATACAAGAGCATTAATCGAACTAGCTAAAATCAAGCAAGTAAATTTAGATAATCTATTTGTAATTGGCATCGAAGATAGAGGGATGCTACCTAAGGCAGGAAGAGAAATGAGATCAGTTAAGGATGTTGATGCTACTAAAATAGTTAAAGAAAAAGTTGGTGATGAAGGTCTTGTTGTTAAAATGGAAGATGGAAGCACGAAAAATCTCAATCTTACTGTTGCTGAGAACTGTTTAAGATGCTATCGAAAAATTCCAGTTGTTGCTGATTTAACTGTGAGTGATCTTGGAATGCCAATTGAATCTGATGAGATTATTTTAAAAGTCTATTCTGATAAAGCAAGCGATATTCTGGATAAATCAGGAATAAATAAGAAATCACTTCCAGATGATGTGAAAAGCACACATTCAGATAAATATAATGAAATAATTGAAAAGGCGAAAGAAAAAAGAGCAAAAGATTTAGAAGAATGGTCTAAATTGTCGCAAGAAGAGAAAATTGCCGAGCTTCTCAAATGTACAATGTGTAACACTTGTATTAGGGGTTGTCCAGTTTGTTATTGTGTGGATTGCATTCTTATGAAGAAGAGAAAAGATAAAACCATTGATAAAGCAACCTATAATCTAACAAGAATAGCTCACGATGCTGATAGATGCGTAGAATGTGGAAATTGTGATAATAATTGTCCACAAAATTTACCATTATCGCTCTATTTTCAATCCTTAAATGATGCTTTCAAAGAAAAATTTAACTATGAGGCAGGTATGTCTCTTGAAGATATTCCATTTCGATCTGGAAAAGCAATTTCCCAGATGGAATTAGAAAAAACTTAATTATTATTTTTTTGAATCCTTTTTTTTTTAATATTTTTTCTGTCTTAATTGTATATCTAATCTATTTTTGAAATTTTTCTGGAATATGAACAGCAAATTTACATAGTAAGCCTCCTGTAAGAGGTGTTTCGATTGGTTCTACATTGGTAGATTGATCGAAGATTATATCCCAGTATTTTTTGGTGTATCCCGCACTACAATGGCAGAATTGAGAGAAAAGTTCTTGATTAGTACCATTTTTGATAGCACCACGTATCCAAGGGCAGTAACAACTATAAAAACCTTTCATTTTCTTATCTTTTGATTGAATATGTTTCTTAGTTTGATAAGGCATTTTGGTTGTAATAATTTTATTCCCGTCTCTTATTCCAGGAGAAATTGAGTGAGTATTTTTTATAAATTCCAATACTTCATCATCGATATACTGAGCAAATTCTAAAGTCCCCTCATTTTGATGTTTTTGAAGTCTTTCAATTAATTCTTGCTTTTTTAGTTTTAAAAATTCATCAATATCGTTTAATCTTAAGAAATCTTCTCTATCTTTTTTTATATCCCCGGGACGACCATGTAAGCATGGTTTTAATAATTCAATTGTTTTTTCTTTGCCAATTTTCTCTTCTAATCTTCTTAAAACAACTTTAGTAAATTCTGGCTTTTTTTCGGGATGAACTCCTAATGAGGGGATTTTGATATCCTCAAATATTTCATCACGTATTTTTTCACTATGTTGTTCACCAATTCTTTGATAAAGATTATCCATTGCATTATAAGATTCTGAGATATCGATAATCTCAACTATATAATCAAATTTTTTTATAAAATTAGCATAATTAAATAAAGCTCTTAATAAATCTAAAACAAGATCACCATCATTTTCAACCAAATATTCTGCATAATTTATGATTTCTCCATTGGGAATTGAATCAATGTTGTTATTATTTTTTTCAAGAAATTTGTTAAATTCAGCTAATCTAGAAACATAAATAGTTGCTTGTTCTTGAGAAACATTATTTGTTGAAAGATATTTTAAGAAGGCTTTTTCTTTCAAAATCTATCATCTATTCAATTTAATAATCTTATTGTAATAATTACAAGTTCTAAAATTATTTTAGATTGTTTGAATAGACTAAAAATTTTTTAGCTTATAAATTGATATAATTAGTAATCTATTTATTCTGATTAATTTGATATATTTTTTATATTAAGTATTCTTAAATCTCGATTATTTTGCTAATTTAAGTTAATATTTCCTCTTTTCCTATGTGATCAAGCTTATGAATATCGGTGAATATCCATATTAGTATAGTCGTTATTATTCCAAGAACAATACTAATAAGATATAGATTGTTAATTCCGATTAAAACCGCAAGAGGACCTGATATAAATGAGCCAATTGGCATGGCAATAAAAGTTAACGAGTGGTCAAGCGAAATTATCCTTCCTACTTTATCGGAAGGAACAGAACTTTGTAGTAGAGTTGCATAATTTACAATTATGAAATTAAATGACATTCCTTGGATAAATAATCCAATTCCTATAACAATAAAATATCCCTTTGGAGCAATTATTAAAAAAGAATATCCAATAAAAACCATTATTGTCCCGAACATTATTATGAATGTTTTCTGCTTCCAATTTTTTTTAAATGCATTAATTATACCGCCGATAATATTAGCTATTGGCATAAATATTGTCACAAATGCTAAATTAATAGGTGTCCCGTTATGTATTTCCTTAATAAAAAAAGGCATTAAAACGTTAAATGGCCTCCAAAGGAAGTTAATTATCATAGCTAAATATATTAAACTTAAAAGACCAGGGACAATTTTAACTGTCTTTAACCCTATTTTAAATTCTTTAAAAAAGGATGATTTTTTATCTGCTTTTTTACCAGCGCCTATTGATGGAATGGTTATGAAAAGTAAAGGGATAAGAGCAGCTACAAAAGTAAAAATATCAATCATAAAAATTAGTTCAATAGGAAAAATTAATAAAAATATTCCACCTAACATCGGTCCAACCATATATATTAAACTTGAGAATACATTGTTTATTCCGTTAGCTCTAT
>JBHLKB010000228.1:0-4711 GCA_048887205.1 Candidatus Hodarchaeota archaeon | reverse complement strand
TGATGCATTTTCAAAAATTACATATCATACTCCTGAACCACATTGGGATGACAAGTTCTGGGTTTCTTGGAATATTAGCATACGTGTTATTGGTTATATTTCTATAGTTCTTTTTTATCCTTATTATTTAGGAATGTTATTTACCAATTTACCAGATATCTGGGATTGGACAATAGTAAGAAGAATTCAAAAGAGAAGAAGTAAAAATGGAAAAATTGATTATCATCATAATAACTTTTTCCATAGAATTGTTGATAAAATCAGAGAAAAAACACTCTTTTGGCTCCCATATTGGATTTATGAAAAAAAAGCAGTAATATCAGAGATATTAATTGATATTGCTTTAATTATTGGATTAATTTTTCTAATGATTTAAAATCTTTAAAATAAAGCAAATGGGAATTACAGAGACAATCTGAAGATCCAAATTTCTTAATATAGCCATCTGATATATTTAATAGTTCATTCGCTATTAAGCACTCTAGATTCTGAAGAGAAGGAATTATGTATATATAATTTATAACTACATTCTTATTAGTAAGTAAGTAATCAATATGCCAATGAACTTTTTTATTATTCTGTGAAGAAATATGTCTTTTTACTCTATTGATTAATGTAGTCGCTCCAGAATTTCCCATAGCAGAACCAATATAGAAATAATAACCTTTATTAAATGTTGTTTTACCAAGAGCGCCGATTATAAGTTCAATATTTTTCTTTACGAAAACAACTAAAATATAAGATCCTTTCATTTATCCGCAATTCTTCTTATGATCATGATAGCAGCCATCACATAGATATTCTCCGCAATTTTTACATATATTCGCACACTCATCACATAATTTGTTAAAGCAATCCACACATTCATATAACTCTGTTGATGTATTTTGCCCACAATTCTCACAAATTTCCTGTTCACTCATATTATTCGATCATATTTTTTTCTTATAAGTGATGTAATATAAATGATTGATCATAAAAATCACTTTTATTTAATAAATAAATCTATGAAATCCCTATCAGCTGCTTAATTTTTCAATGTCTAAAACTTTTTTATAATCCTTTAATTCAATATCAATAATTAATATAGAGAAAACTTGTTGTTATGGGAACTAAACCAAACCAAGAAAGACTTCAAATTGATTTTAAAAGAGATCAGAGATTTTTTGAACAAGAAGGTAGTTCGCGAGTTATTACTTCAGGCTCTCTCTATATGTTCTTCTCTTTAATTAATGCTGGTTGTATATGGGCATTTATAATTTTAGCTACAGGATGGGAAGGTTTAAAATACTTTGGTTTAACAACTGCGATAAATGGGATTGTAAGTTTAATCGGTATTGGGATTTCTCGATATTTTATAGCAGAGATTAAAGCTGCATTTACAACCAATGAAGAATTAGGTCGATTAAAAGCCACAACTTATTCGAAGTTAATATTTTTAATTGGATTGGGATTAGGATTAGCAATGATTGCTACTCCTTTTATTTTTGGATTTTTTCTTACAAATACTTTATTAAGAGAATGTATTTTTGCTTCTGGTTTTGCTTCAATCTTAATATTTAGTATTTTTATGTTTCAAATTGGCTTAGAGATTAAAAATAGATATGATATCCTAGCTTTCCTTTCAATTTTTAATGGTTTATTTTTATTAATTTTCGGTTTCGTTTTTATATCAAATAGCTTAAATCCATTTTGGTTTGCGTTTTATCCATTTTTTAACATCACCACATTAATTCTGTTAATTTATTTTTTTAGACGATTTGCCCCTTATTCAATCTTAGATATTTTCAAAGCTAGTTTAAGAACCCGAAAAATGAAAAGAAGAGCTTCTCCAGAGATTAAAAATTTGATCGAAGATCATCAAATTATTTCATATATGAAAAATTCTGTATTTTCAATGATTACAAACATTCAAAATTCAAAATTCTTCGAAGATATTTTATTCTTTTCTGCAGCAGTTTATTTAGCAATCTTTACAGAACCTAATTACCAAGAATTCGGATTAAGTCTACTTACTGTATTGATGACGTACGGTGCTGTGAAAACTGTAATTTTATATTATTCTGCCCCATTGAACATTGAAATAGCCGAAGCTTATACTAAGGATCGTCATGAAACCGTAGAAAATTCTGTAAATGATTCTATGCGTATAGCAAGTATTTTAGCTCTTGGTTTTTTAACAGCAATGATAGCATTATCAGGAGACTTATTATTTTTTTTACACAGAGACCTCTTTAGAGTCGGAACCGTTTTTAATCAAGAGCTATTTTATTTGGGTCAAATTTTATTCATACTAATTGTTTTTGGACAGTTTATCTATGGATATTCAACATTATTTGGGAATGCTTTGATAGGATCTGGAAACGTAAGCTCAGCAGCTAAAGGTTTTGGAATAACACTATTAATCATAATAGGATTGAGTCCGATTTTCGTATCTATTTTTGGAATATTAGGCATAGGTATAGTGATGATAATATCAAGTCTTTTCCTCTTACCATATATTTTGATTCAACTCAGAAGTAAGCTCGATATAAATTATAAATTTAAAATTTATCGATTAATACCTAATTTAATTATTCTTTTTATAATCTTATTGGTATTTCCTTTTAATAATACAATAAGTTTAATTATAGGAGTTATATTAGGCGCAATTTTATATTTATTTTTGAATCCCTTCTTTGGTATTTCAATTCCAAAAGACCTTCAAATGATTAATGATCTTTTTAATACTTTAAAGTTAAAATTTCTTGGAAATCTTGTTGTAAATGCAATAAAAATGACTTATAATTTCAGTCCTTTAAATAAAGATAAAATCATCTTGGAAGAAGATAAATTAGTTTTGGTAAAAAAGTAAAAAATTTTTTAGAAAAATTACACTCACTTTTCTCTAAATTGGTTAAAGTCGGGTTTACGTTTTTCAATAAATGCATTTTTTCCTTCCACTGCTTCTTCAGTGCCATAGTATAGAGATAATCCACCAACACCAAGTTGGGTAATGCCTGTTACTCCATCACTTTCAGCTAAGAATGCATATTTCAACATTTTAAGTGCTGTAGGGCTTTTTTCTAACAGTTCCTTACACCATTGATCTACTTCTTCATTTAATTGTTCGTAGGGAACTACAGCATTTACAAGTCCCATCTGTGAAGCTTGATGCGCTGTATATCGACGACACAAATACCAAATTTCTTTTGCACGCTTCACACCAACAGCTCTCATTAAATCTCCCGTCCCATAACCGGGATCAAATGAACCCACGCGCGGTCCTGCTTGTCCGAATTGTGCATGTTCAGCAGCAATGCTAAGATCACAATTCACATGCCACACATGCCCTCCCCCAATTGCATAGCCATTTACTCGAGCTATAACAGGTTTAGGTAATGTTCGGATTAAAAATGTCACTCGTTGCCATCCTACTTCCAAGGGTAAAATAAGTTCCCCCTCATAACCACCCTTTTCGCGGGTTGTTTGATCCCCCCCAGTGCAAAAGGCTTTATCCCCTACTCCAGTAAATACTACAACACCAATTTCATTATCCCAACATTGATTGAAAGCATCGATTAATTCATGTACAGCTTGGAGATTACATGCATTATAACGTTGAGGTCGATTAATCGTAATACGAGCAATTTTGTCCTCTTTTTCAAAAATTATTTCTTTATAATCCATTTTTTCACACTCTCTTATATTTTTAATAATTTACTTATCAATGATTAATCATTTAAATCGATCTCAATATATTTCTTACGGTTATTAAAACTCTAAAAATCAGAATATGCCACATTTACTTTTTTGATCGTGAAATATGTATTTCATGTCATATGGTTTGGAAAAACACTTAGAATCCGTTTAAATGTTTTAAAAATAGTGTGTTTTTTTAGTGTGAAACGATAGAAGATTAGATCTTATTTTTTTTTTTTCGTAGTGTTGGTAACACAAAGTACATTAGTCCAATTATCATAGAACTACTGCCGATTGTCATAAAAAGTATCGCGAAAAACACATTATAAGTCCAACCAGTGGGGGGATCCATACTCTCAATCCAAATGCCAAGTAAAATGATTATCAAACCTTCAATTAGGATTATCAAACCTCTTTCTTGATTTTTTTTCATTTTTTCACCCCTTAAATCTTTTTATGATTTTTTATTATATCCTTATTAACACATCTTCAAATTTAATAACTATCCCTTAACATTATTACTTATGAGTCGCGAAATTTATCAAAAATAAACTATAAAATAAGGAAAAATAAAAAAAAAAATTTAATTTTTAGTAATAATAGCATAGAAGAAAAGAAGGCTATATTCATGAACTTTCTTCTATGATATTTTTGTTTCACGAAATTTAGAAATTAATTTTAGAGAATTATTTTAGTTCTTCCATAACAAAAAAGGTAAAAAAAGAACTCATTTTGAAGAAATATTAAAATACCATTTTCTGTTTAATTTCTTGAACCATTTTATGCCCATCATCATTTATCTCAGTCAAAATTTCTCTTAAAATTTCATTAATTGCAAGGCCGCGTAATTCACATGATATGTATAATAAAGAGAGCACCTCTTTAGCTAGAATACGAATACTTTTTATATCGCTAATTGGAATTCTAATACCAAGAGCCTTTAAATCCATTTGCGTTTCTTTTTCTTGTTGTCTTATTGTAATTAAGATGTCATTTTTTCTTCCCTTCCATTCTTCTGTTATTGCTCTTA
>JBHLKB010000227.1:0-4721 GCA_048887205.1 Candidatus Hodarchaeota archaeon | reverse complement strand
TGCAATAGGAGATTTAATATGGATTTTAAATGGAACTACATCTCATGATCAAATTAGAGATTTTTTCATTTACTTTAATAATGGATCTAGTAGTGCGATTCCCAAGCCAAATTATGATCTAATAAGGCTTTGGCATGAAGGTTTCGAGGAATATCAAACAGGGGATATTTTAAGCCCCACGGATGGACAAGACAGGGAACCTAATTTATGGGAAATTAGCAGTTCAGCTTCAGCAAGGGGAGCTTCTTCTTTAAGAATATGGGGTAATTGTTGGAAAGTTTCATATACTGGCAATATAAACATTAACTCTGATACAAGAGTTACTGCAAAAATTCGTCTTGATGATCCAAGCATTCAAAGAGAAATTTCAGGCTTAGGGTTCCACACAATTTATACTAATGTCTCTACTTCTTCTAACAGTTATAATATAAGAGGATCACAATTGTGGGGGGATGCTGGAAGTTATAAATTTAGAAACCTATATAACGCGACAAATACTTTTTTCTGGTATACTTTTGAGTTGGATAATGAAATTTCATTAGGATCCTTTAGCTATATTTTCTATATTGCAGATGATGATACTACTAACTGGTTAAATTTGTATTGGGATGATATATCAATATGGGCTAAACCTGTCCAAACTACTCCGAATAATTCTCTTCAAACAACATTAGGAGATATACAACCAATTATATATACACTGAAAGTCACATGTAAAGATGAAGATGGTAACGCTGTTCCAAATGCACATATTTATATAACTAATGACCTAAATCCTTCATATAATCAGGATCATGCAACTGATATAAATGGAGTATGGATATTCGAGGATATTGAAAAAGATGCATTCTATAATATAACAGTTAATTATACCCAGAATGGTCTTAGCAATCCAAAAATTGTTACTGTATTTTATTATGAAAATTTTTTAATAATACAATTAAACAATCAATTAACTGCGTATCTTAATTTAATAAAATTAAATTTTAATGTAACAGATAAAGATAATGATCCAATTCAATACGGTTTCGTTTTGCTCAAAAATGGGACAGATACAGTAGGAAAATCGTTACTTAGTGATTCTGGTACTGGATCCATAACTTGGGTAAATAACACAGCCTATGATTATGAAATCTATTATGATTATGATTCAATTCCGGATAATTCTAGATATAGATATTCAAACTTGCAAATTTATAGTGCTGCTGTTTCATTAAAAAATATTGATGTATCAACAGAATTTACGAAAATAATATTTAATGTTACTGATAATACTCCTGAAACAGTACCGTTTACAAATGCTAAATTAAGATTTTATAATCAATCGGATTATGACAATGAAAATGAGATTATAGCTAATGTTTCCGTTGATATTAACGGATTAGCAACATTTATTTCATTCAGCAATAATTATGGCAATTGGGGAAATTATTCAGTAGATATATATTTTGGTGGAGATAAACGACCTTTTCATACAAATGCGGGACCATTGGAAAATGAATATAATTTTACTTTGGTTTCTCAGGATTATGCTAAAATTGAAATTCCACTAAATAAAGATTTATATAATTCAACAATTAATATAATAGATTATAATTCTAATGTTTTTTGGGGAAACTATATTTCAATAAACATTAATTTCTCTGCTCAAGATCCTATTATTCCAAATCCTACATTAGTTACACCAAATGAGCTTTATATTCAAATTTTTACTGAGGAAATTACACCATTTAGTGGAGAAACAGATATTTTATTTTCAGAGATTTCAACTGGAATTTTTAATTATACATTTAATACAGCAACGTTTAATTTAGTAGGGGGTAATTCTTACTATTTCAAAATTGTAGGTAATTATAAGAGCTATGTATTTAATGATATCGGTTATAGTCTTATCAATATTCAGGCTATACCAACAGATATAAAGTTTTATAATTATAGCTTGAGTGAACTAGTTGATAAAAGAATTTCAGTTGTGTACCAGGAATTAGTCAATATAACTATCGATTATTTTGATGCAAATACAGGATTCTCATTAGATGATGCTTTAATTGCATACAGTTGGGATTATGGTTCTGGGACTCTCAGTGATGATCCAATACACGCCGATCTTTACTTTTTTGAATTTGATTCTACACCCGCGCCTAGTGCTGCTGAATATATAATTGATTTTGTAGCAATCCTTTCAAATTATAGCACTATTACTGATTCAATTATTGTAAGCATAATTTCTAGACCAACTTCTATTAATGATAGCACTTCGCTTTTCCAAAGATCTCCTGTAATTTTCATCCATGAAATGCATAACTATACTTTTTTGTATAGAGACATTTTAACAGATGAGATACTTGGAAATTTAGACGTTGTAAGCTACTACTGGAATAAATTAGATGATAATGGGAATCCTCTTACCGGTCCTGGCAACGAAGGATCAGATAATTTGGTTGAAGGCTCTGGAAATCAATATATTTTAGATTTTGATACTGAAACGAGAGAGGTGGGGGTATATACAATTTTTATAACTCTACAAAAAAGTAATTATGAGGTTAGAAATGCATTTATTACAATAACAATCATAAAAAGAGAAATGTTTATCTCAGGCCTTCCGAATTTGGTAGAAATCGCTTCGGGAGCAGCTTTGCATTTCAAAATAACACTAACAGATCCCAACAGTACGATTCCATATGCTCCAATAACCGAAGCATATGCATATTTAACCATTGGAGGTAATGTTTATAATTTTACTGATAATGGTGATGGTACATACACAATCAATACACCTAAAATTGCTGATCCGTTTTTTATGCCTCAAACATTTTCTGCGACTCTTACTATTGAAAAGGAAGATTTCTCTACAAGAAAAGAGAGTTTTATAATAGTAGTCAAGATGCAAGAAATTTTAGGTATTCCCACATTCTATTTCTTAATGATTATAGGAGCAGTTATAGCTGTTGTTGGTAGTCTTGCTGGATATCGAATAATTCAACAACATAGAATCCCTATATTTGTCAAAAAAGCAAGGAGTATGAAGAAAAACATTAAAAGTAATAAGGTAATTTCAGAATCACTTTTATATGCATCAAAGGAAGAGTATATAGTTCAAAAATTACGAGATAAATGGGAACTCTTAGGTTTAAATTTAGATGATATAATGGGAGTGAAAGAGAAGAAGAAAAAGAAATTTCCTGAAGTAAAAGAAGAACTTAAAGGAGGTGCTCTCTAGTGCCAATTGGATTAGTAGTCATGAGATGGGATGAAAGAATTGGAACTGAAATCCTAACAAGATATCCTGAAGAAATTAATGTTTCTGACAGGACACTTATACAAGTTTACAGTACTCATGAATATAGCGGTGAATCTGGAATGATCAGTTTAATGATTGGTTCCTTAAATATTGCATCTTACTATACTGGACCTGATAAAGGATTATACATTCTTTTACTCTTAAGTTTAGATGATGATCCAGATTCTTATGAAGGAGGGCTAATTGATATTTCTCGAATTGTTTTACAAAATGTAGCGGAAGATGCATATATAGCAATGATACCTGACCTTTTCAGACGATTATCCGTTTATCCTACACTTAACACTGAACAACAACTTGCTATTACATATCAAGATGAGATTAAACGGCTGATAATTAACCGTTTAAGAGATGAAGGTGTAATCTCCAAGTCAGAATTGATGGTATGGTTAAAAGATAAATACAAACAAGGATTTGTTGATTTAGAAGGTGTCCTAATAGAACTCATCAAACGTGAAATCATAAAAGAGACATCAGTAAAAGGTATGCCTTCTGAACTTATATTCTTAATACAAGATGTTGTCGTTTTGAGAGTACCTCCTGTTATGATACTCGATGATCCATCTAACCGTGGTTTACCTTCTCAGCTTTCGGAAACCTATAAAGTGGAAGTTAAGAAATTTTTTCAAAATTATAAACCAACAGATGGAGATAATCTTAGAATCATAGATATTCTCATAAATCCACAAGTGTATGAAACACTACGTTTATTAAGGACAGCAGTAGTAAAAAAGGATGAACTTGAGAAACTAAAAAGGAAGGGTGTTGAAGATCTTGATGATGTGTTAAAGATGCTTTGGGATACTCAAATGATTCATGTTTTCCAGGATGAGAGAAATAACGAATATTATGCTTTACTCTCAGATTTTTATTTAGAATTAGTTTTTCCAAAATACCTCTTAAACACTATCAAAAGAGTATATGATCAAAAATCAAAAGCAACCCAAGTTTTAATTGAATATTTGACAGTTTTAGAAAATTCATATACAGATATTAAAGCTGCTGCTAAAGCTAAGGCAAAAGCTAAAGTTTAATCTTATTTTTTTTATTTCTTTTAACTCTTTTTTCATAAAATTTTTGAATTGATTGCCATTATTCTCTCTTAGTAAAAATTTAAAATATTTGTGATAAAAATATGGAAGAAAATTTTCCTAGCTGTGAACAATATTATGATATACCTGAAGCAATAGGATTAGATGGTATTGATCTAGAAAAATACATCATCGCAAGTTATATTATCAAACGACCTAAGGGGCAAAATGTAAATTATTTATCTAGATTTGCTGCTATCGAACAATCTACAGGAACATGGGTTAGGGTGCCTGCTGAAACAGCAGAAGTAAGAAAATATCATGTAGCAAGAGTTCTAGGGGTATACGAATTACCAATGTACGAATATTATATCCCAAAAGATATAAAA